>JAUNUL010000269.1 GCA_030538175.1 Propionibacteriaceae bacterium
TGACCACCAAGTCGGTGCTGGGGCGCAGCGGGTTCTGGTTGTTGGCCCAGTGGAGGATCGGGCCGACGGCGGTCGACGAAAGCGGGACCGTGTTCGTCCAGGTGACCCGCATGGTCGTGACTTCACCGTCAACGGCGACCTTGGCCGGCGTTGACCAGCTTCCATACGAATTCGCGCGCGACGTCGTCGGCAGGTTGACGCCCTCGCGGGGGAAAACCGAGTAGGCCTCGATGTCAACGGTCCACGTGCTGCCAGCCGGCACGGTGGTGCCCGGGGTGCTCGGGCCGAACGCGAAGGTCAGCTGCTTGTTGGTCGAGTTGGCGGTCTTGTTGCTGACCCACACGCGATAGACACCGTTGGTGGTGTTAGTCGCGGCCTGCGAGGAGGCCAGGGGCAGGGCGGTGGCGGCCAAGCCGACAGCGACACCGGCCACGAGAGCGCGACGGGAGAGGGAAATGCTCATCGATTATTGCTCCTGTTCGGGTGAGAAGAGTGGTGACGTCAGCGTACGCCGCTGAGGATTTCTGTGGAAGTGTTCAGCAGCTCACGTTCGCGCACGAGAGCGCCGTGTTCGGGAAGCGGCTGCCGTAGTTGCAGCAGGTGCTGTTGGGGGGCGTCGACGGAACGCCCGAGCCGGTGGCGTAGCACCCGTAGGTGCCGGCACCGTTGCTGTAGACGGTCTGATACGTCTTCGAGCCGCCGTCGGTGGACTGGATGGTGACCTGCGTGTCTGCCTTGATCGTCGTGGTCCCGGCGTACGGCGTGCACGACGCTCCGGTCGCATACACGCTGTCGTTAGCCCTGACGGTCACGGTGAAACTGCGGGTGAACGTCGCGGGGTTCTGGCAGGAGGGCGAGCTCGTGACGCTGAAGCTGCCGTAGGAGTTCGCGTTGAGCGGGTTGGGGTTGGCGTTGTAGTCGGACAGGTTCGTCCACTTGAAGGTGACCACGAACGTCCACGTGTCACCCTGCTTGATGACCGAGCCGTCGGAGGTGCCGACCCAGAAATACCAGCGGCGCGGCACGAGCCCGCCACTGGCGGTGGACTCGTTGGTGTAACACAGTCCGCCGGACAGGGTCCTGCTGGCGGCGTAGGCGGGCGCTGCCCCGGCGACAGCCACCGCTGGGACGCTCCATGCCGCCCCCTTGGCGAGGGTCCGCCGGCTCAACTTGGTCGATTCAGGGTGTCCTGGACGGGCGTCGATCATGAAAGTCCTCAGGGGGGTCATAACAAGTCCGCGCGCGTGTCCCCCACACTGCACGGCGCGCTTGACGAGAACCCAAGCACGACCCGAATAATACTTAAGGTGAGAAAGACTGCAAACTCTGTTCCTGACCATGGGATAGGGGGCGTCTGGGCCGTGCCATCCTTGCTCTGTCTCGCCAAACCGCGAGCCGTCCCTCCGGGTGATGGGGGGTCTCACCGGGGCTGCGATGGTGTCCCATGACTTGCTCGCGTCTCAGGTGAATCGAAGGGTCAGGCAGAGTTCCGGAAGGAACCGGGCGAGGTGGTTCATCTCAGCCGCACAGTGATACATCAGATCTGAGCCAATGGTCCGAGGCAACCCTCGTCGGGTCGGGTGGGCTCACCGGAGGGGATGGCTGCCGGGCTGGCGGACTTGGTGAGCCGCTATTCGCAGGGCGCCCTCAAGCGGCACGCGATCGCGCGGTTTGAGATCTTCCTGGTGGCGACCAGAGAACCTGATGTTGCCCGTGTCCTCGAGGGGCACAAGGCTGCCTTCATCGAGTTGGGCCAGGCATTGACGTTCAATGCCAGTCCAGCGAAGGCCCTCGCTGGCACTACTGCGGTCATTGCGCTGGTTGAAGGGCTCCTCCTGTCCGACGTCCGGGCACCCGATTCGCCCATGCCGCGAGCCGAGTTGGAGAAGTCTTTTCTAGCCCTGTTGACGCACTTCGGGGCGTGATGCGTTCGACAGATGAAGTTATGTGTCGACTTTCTCAGAATCGCCAAGCCGCTCGACTGTCACCTCGGACCAGGTCAACTCGGCTGGATCGAGCACGATCTCGGTCTCGCCGCCTCCGGTGAACAGCGCGAGGATGGCGTCGCGGGACACCTCGGCCGTGCACAGAACGCCGGCTGATGCTCCCTCCTCGTCGTCATGGCGCCGCGCGAAGTCCTCCGCGACGGCGCGCTCCAGGGTCCATGACCAGCCGCGTTCTGTGCCCGGCTGGGCACCCCGGAACACCCGTACGCGCTGTCCCAGCGCCGCGAGCCTGCGTCGATCCGCGCGTGGCATGACCCGCGTTGGGTCTGAAGCGCGGCGTACTGCCACCCAGATCTCGGCCCACGCGTCGGGGCACGCGGAGGGGGACTCAGTTTCGACCCACAGGCGTCGGATCAACGGCAGGACGCGCTCGAGTTCTCCGGCGGCGATGCGATCGGCGAGGGCGCGAGCCTCACCGCATCCTGCGCGCACGTGGCGCGCGTACGCGTCCTCAGCAGCGGGGCGGGGATGGATCTGCCACCGCGGGTGATCGGCGAACACCTCCAAGACCAGAGCGAAGTATGTCCGGCCTGCACCTGACTCAAGCGCTGCGAGTTGTTCGGCAACCGCGACCTGATCGAACGCTGCCCGGCCCAGTTTGGCCCGAAGCCACGCCCGGGTGGCCGGCACGCCGAGAGCCTCGCGCGTCTCCTCGAACGCCAGCCATTCGATGACCGCCTCATCGACGCCCTCGAGCGCGCCGTAGCCACCGTGCAGCAGGTCGTTGAGGCCGTCGAGGCTCGCGCCCAGTTGCCAGTCGACGCCTTGCATGAACACCCGGTTGAGCTCGGCGTACAACGTGGAAATGTCGTGGATCCGCCTCCCATCCACGGTGAAAGTCACCACGGTGCCCCGGTCTCGGGGGTAACCATCAGATTGGCGTCCGTCGCGATCATGACCTGGGGTGCTCGCCCTTGATGACGAAGTACGAGCCGCGAATCGTGCCGGCCAGCTTCGACTTCTGTCGCGCCCACTTGAACGCGCTGAGCTCGTCGGGTGCGTCCATGCCGTCGGACAGCTTGAACCCCACCGCTCGCTTGCCCCCGTCCGCCCGCGTGTACAGCACGTTGATGCTGAGACCGGACTCATAGAACACGTGGATCCAGTCGATCCCGTCCACGTCGGCCACGCTCACCTCCAGCGGCGGCGAGGCGATCACCAGACTGCGTTCCTCGGCAAGGATGCGCTCCACCCAGGCCACGACGTCGGCCGCCTTGCCGGCCGGAACGGTGGTGAAGGTGTGGGCGTAGTTATTCTTGAAATAGCGCGCCTCATTGGCCCGCAGACCTGCCAGTGCCTCAGCGTGTGGCGACGTCTCCAGTCCCGCGGTGGAGACGTTCACGAAGTCGATCACATGACCCATGAGCGTGACCTTACTCGCGCCCCTCAGCCACGACGAACATCCTTGCAGGGTGCTTGACTGGGCCCATGAACGGGGTTGGTGCTCTGGCTGGACGGGTTGCTCTCATCACGGGTGTCAGCCGGCGACAGGGGATCGGCCATGCCATCGCGCGTCGGCTAGCCGCACAAGGGGCAGACCTCCTGGTGACCCACCATCGACCCCACGACGTGGCGCAGCCCTGGGGTGCCGACGATGTCAGCCTCGTCCTCGACAGCATTCGTGGCTGTGTGGTCAGTGAGGCTCAGCGTGTGGTTGATGTGGCCGCGGACCTGACCGGCGACGGGGTTCCGGAGGCAGTGGTGGCCCGGGCGGTCGCGGAGTTCGGTCATGTTGACATTCTGATCTGCAACCATGCCCGCTCCGGTGGTGACGGACCCCTGGGTGCCCTGACCGCGGAGATGCTCGATGCCCACTGGGCCGTCAATGCGCGGTCCGCCCTCTTGTTGGTGCAGGCCTTTGCTGTGCGACATGACGGGCGGCCCGGTGGGCGCGTCATCCTGATGACGTCAGGCCAGGGCATGGGACCCATGCCGGGAGAGGTTGCGTACGCCGCCTCGAAAGCCGCGTTGGCGGGCATCACCCTCACCCTGGCCGATCAGCTCGCGGACGCGGGGATCACGGTGAACTGCGTGAACCCGGGGCCGGTCGACACGGGATATGTGACGCCGGAGCTCGCCCGGCAGACCGCGCCCATGTTCCCGCTCGGCCGCTGGGGTGAGCCGGACGATCCTGCTCGTTTGATTGAGTGGTTGGTCAGTGACGAAGGTGCCTGGATGACCGGCCAAGTCCTCAATACCGAGGGCGGTTTCGCCCGATGGCGTGCGGCTCGTGGGGATTAATCGTCA
>JAUNUL010000270.1 GCA_030538175.1 Propionibacteriaceae bacterium
TTCGGCAATCCGTCGCGTGGCATGGGCCAACCGTCCACCGAGCCGCCACGACACCCCGAGCGACCTGATCGGCGCCGGCTCCCCGCTGGCCGTGCGGAACAGCTCAGGGAAGTCGAAAATTCCTCGATTTTGGGCACCCCGGAACCCATAGATGGACTGATCCGGATCACCGAAGGCGACCACCAGGGCACCCGGCCCCGCCAACTCGGCGATCAGCTGCGCCTGTGCGACATCGGTGTCCTGGAACTCATCCAGGAAGAAACCATCGAACTCACGGCGCAGAACATCTCGAACCTCGGGGTCGGTCAACAGGATGCGGCAGCGGTGCACCAGCTCGGGATAGTCGAGCACCTGCTCGAAGTCGAGCACGTCCAAATATTCCGACATGAAGCGCCCGACACCCGCCCACTCGGGACGCTCTGCCGCCTCCCCCACTGCGACCAGATCGTCCGGATCCAGGCCGAGCTGGCGTGTCCGGGACAGGACAGCTCGCACCTCGGCAGCGAACGCACGGGTCCCGATAGCCCCGGCGACGGATTCCGGCCAGGGATGGGTCTGTGGATCCAGACCGGCGAGGGTTTCGCGAACCCGGAATTCCTGCTCGGGGGCGGTCAACACCCGCCATCCGGGACCGTGCTCCACCCCCGGCCCGAACCGGCGCAGCAGCGCGAAGCAGAAGGCGTGATAGGTCATGGCCAACGGCATGGCGGTCGGGCGACCGAGACGCCGGGTGATGCGCAGACGCAGGTCAGCCGCTGCCCGCCGGGAAAAAGTGAGCACGAGCGGGCTGCGCACCCGCCCGCCATCCCCGGACCGCTCGATCCGCCTGGCGACAGCCTCGATGAGGGTCGTGGTCTTCCCGGTTCCGGGACCAGCCACGACGAGCAGTGGACCAGCACTATGACTGGCCACGGCATCTTGATCCGCGGACAATTTCTGAATGTCGTGCGCTGTCCACGGCTCGCGTTGAAGGGTGAACTCCGTCATGGCTCTCCTGTCCTGCACTCCCTTGTCCTCAAGCCAAGCAGAGCCCTCCGACATAATCGCCAGCCGGCGCTCTCAGCACTCAGCCCTCGACGACTCACCGCACTTTGTCGACATATTTCGTGGATGCCGGTTCCGTTCCACCCTCCTTGTGTGAGAGGGTTGGCACACTGTCTACAGGTTCTCGATCGGTGCAGCCAGCCGCTGGCCGGGACCGTGCAGTGTGGGCCCTGCGGATTGTCGGGCCTGGAGCAACAAGGAAGAGAAAGATATGGCACAGGGAACCGTCAAGTGGTTCAACGCCGAAAAGGGCTATGGCTTCATCGCTGTCGACGGCGGCGGACCGGATGACGACGTGTTCGTCCACTTCAGTGCGATCGAAACCACGGGCTACAAGTCCCTCGACGAGGGTCAGCGCGTGGAGTTCGAGACCACCCAGGGCCCCAAGGGCCCGCAGGCCGACAAGGTGCGGCCCCTCTGATCCACCCGGGTTAGTCCCCCGGCTTCAGCCGGACCCGGGACCGCAACACCCATGACACGCTCATCGGTGCTTCTCCTTCGGGGAGGCGCCGATGAGTTTTTCCAGGCCTCGACACCATGACGAAACCTTCCAGCGTCGCTGGAGATGCAGGTGACTGACCGGTAATATCCGGGAAATGACCCATCCAGCGACGGCAGGCGCAGGCGCCGAGCGTCCCACCCGGATGCCCCGTGACAAACGGCGTCTGCAGTTGCTGGACGTGGCGGGGCAGGTTTTTGCCGACAAGGGTTATCACAGTGCGGCGATGGACGACATCGCCGAGGCGGCTGGCGTGTCAAAGCCCGTTCTCTATCAACACTTCCCGTCAAAGCTGGATCTTTATCTCGCGTTGGTCGACCGCGCCAGTGAGGAAATCGTCGATCTGGTGCGGAACGCAATCGTCGGCACGACGGACAACGCCCAACGCGTCAGCGCCGCGCTCGGCAGTTTCTATGAGTTCGTGGCCCAGGCAGGCAAGTCGTTCCGCTTCGTGTTCGAATCCGACCTGATCGGTGATGCCCAGGTGTCGGACCGGATCTGGCAGGCCCACCGCGACCTCGCAGAGGCGATCGGCCAGTCGATTGCGGCCGACACACGCATGCCGCCGACACACGCCCGCCTCTTGGGCATCTCGCTCGTCGGACTCGCCCAAGTCGGTGCCCGCTATTGGGTTGGGGAACTCCGTGATGAGCTCTCAGCCCAGGAAGCCAGCGACCTCGTGGCCACACTCGCCTGGCGCGGAGTCCGCGGGTTCCCGCTGGCCGAGTGACGTCCGGCAGCGCCCGACAGACCGCAGTCGGGGGCGTACGCCAGGGTCACCCCCGGGGAGATCGGATCCCGCTGCCCCCTGCTGGCGGGTACATTGACGAGTGCTGACCGATGCCGCTGGCAGGATCCCTCCACGCCAGGCGGCCGCCACAACTGACGTGAGGACAAGATGAGCAACCAACCGCCCTTCCCGTCCTATGGCGGCGCTGCCGCTGCCCAGCCGGCGCCCCTTGCTCCGCCGTCCGGGGTCGACAACATCCTCACCCTGGAGGCACCCCCGGCGCCGGCACCAGTGACCGCGACCCAGGCCCCGCGCATGGCCCCGCCGGTCAAGACCGAACAGGTTCCGGTGCTCGATCAGAAGGTGGATGCCTTCATGTCGGCCCTGACCACCGCCCAGCCCAAGTCTCCAGAAATGGAGGCGCAGGCGACGGCCGTTCGGAATATGGGTGATGCCGACGTTCGCAAGGCCGCGGAGACGTCGAACCGACTGCTGAACGCCCCCGTCAAGGCGCTCAAGGAGGGCGGGCTGTCGCAGGGGTCGAACATCGGCCAGACCCTGTTGCAGTTGCGTCGCACGGTCGAGGATCTCGACCCATCTCAGGCGAGCCCCACCCGCAAGTTCCTGGGGATGATCCCCATGGGCGACAAGATCATTGACTATTTCCGGAAATACCAGTCTGCTCAGGCCCACTTGAATGGTCTGCTCCATTCCCTGCAGAACGGCAAGGATGAGCTGACAAAGGACAACGTCGCGCTCAATATGGAGAAGCAGAACCTCTGGTCGACCATGGGCCGGCTGAACCAGTACATCTATATTGCCGAGCGCCTGGACGCGAAGCTCGCCGCGCAGATCGCGGAGCTTGAGATGGTCGATCCCGACAAGGCCCAGTCGCTCAGCCAGGACGTGTTGTTCTATGTGCGACAAAAGCACCAGGACCTGCTCACCCAGCTCGCGGTCTCGATCCAGTCCTATCTGGCGATCGACATCATCATCAAGAACAACCTCGAGTTGATCAAGGGCGTCGACCGCGCCTCGACGACCACGATGTCAGCCCTGCGCACGGCCGTGATCGTCTCCCAGGCCCTGACCAATCAGAAGCTGGTGCTGGATCAGATCACGGCGCTCAACACGACGACGTCGAACATCATCGAGCAGACCTCGCTCGCACTGAAGCAGAATTCCGCTGCGATCCAGAAGGGTGCAGCCGAGTCCGCGATCGGGCTGACGCAGCTGCAGAACGCCTTCTCCAACATCTACGCCACCATGGATTCGATCGATCAGTTCAAGCTGCAGGCCCTGGACAACATGGCTCAGACCATCGGCGTGCTCGAGCACGAGGTGGAAAAGTCGCGCAGCTATCTGGACCGGGTCTCCCAGCAGGATCAGCGTCTGGCATCGGGCTCGATGAATTTTGAAGGTACGCCACCCCAGACCGATCCGCGCACCACGTGGCGCTGACGTTCGCCTGAAAGGCCACACATGGGATTTCTCGACTGGGTTCGTGGGGTCAACGAGAAGTTGGAACCCCAGGGAGCCACGACCACACCCCCGGTGCCGACGGAGGATGACATCCTCAACGCACTGCAGCGGACGGAACAGTTGGCCCGCGATGCGAAGCTGCACCCGTTCGTGCTGGCGAGGGTCAATCGAGTGTCCCGGATGATCCGGGAGACATTGCCACGCATGAAGTCGGTGGGGCTGGGCAGCACGGATGCGTACGCGGTGATGGCGACCGCCACCGACTATCTGCCCGAGGCACTCGGCGGATATCTGCGCCTCCCCCGTGATTGGGCCGACAGCCGACCCATCGACAACGGGAAGACCTCACTGATGTTGCTGATCGATCAGCTCGATCTGCTGGGGGTCACCATGGACAAGATCTTCGACGCCGTAGCCCGAGCCGATGCGGACGCCCTCATCGCCCATGGTCGATTCCTGACGGCCAAGTTCGGCCATGAA
>JAUNUL010000271.1 GCA_030538175.1 Propionibacteriaceae bacterium
ACCCCTACACCAAGCTGTTCGAGGAGCGCGTCATCTTCCTCGGCACCCCGGTGAACGACGAGATCGCCAACGCCGTGATGGCCCAGCTCCTGTGCCTGCAGTCGATGGATTCGGATCGCAAGATCAGCATCTATATCAACTCCCCGGGCGGCTCCTTCTCGGCGATGACGGCCATCTATGACACGATGCGCTATATCAAGCCCGAGATCGAGACGATCTGCCTCGGCATGGCCGCCTCCGCGGCAGCGGTGCTGCTCGCGGCGGGGACCAAGGGGCGACGGCTCGCGCTGCCGCACTCGACGATCCTCATCCACCAGCCGGCCATGGGCCAGTCGTCCTATGGCCAGTCCTCGGACCTCGAGATCCAGGCCAACGAGATCCTGCGCATCCGGGCCCTGATGGAGCAGATGATCGCGGATGCGACCGGTCAGGACGTCGCCACGATCAGCAAGGATGTGGAGCGGGACAAATATCTGACCGCCGAACAGGCCAAGGAATACGGCATGATCGACGACATCCTCGTGTCGTTGAAGAACGTCGACTGATCGTCGCTGAACGAAGTCGACTGACGCACAACTGAACAACACCCCAGCCCGCCGACGGAATGACCCCACGTGTCGGCACTCGGCGGGTTAGGGTGTGGTCCGCGTGGTGGATGCCACGAGGGCCGGGCTCTAACCCACCCGGGGTGAGAGTCGGAACCTTGAAAGATTCGGGAGGCCGGCAATGGCGCGCATCGGTGAGAGTGGTGATCTGCTCAAGTGCAATTTCTGCGGAAAGAGCCAGAAGCAGGTCAAGAAGCTCATTGCTGGTCCTGGGGTCTATATCTGTGACGAATGCATCGACCTGTGCAACGAGATCATCGAAGAGGAGTTCTCGGAGGGGTCCGATGTCGGTTTGTTGGACGAGCTGCCCAAGCCCCGACAGATCAGGGAGTTCCTGGACACCTATGTGATCGGCCAAGGCAGTGCCAAGAAGGCGCTCGCGGTCGCCGTCTATAACCATTACAAGCGCGTGCAGGCCCAAGCCGCCTCCGCACCCCGGCGGGCTGCCGAGGATGATGCGGTGGAGTTGGGCAAGTCCAACATCCTGCTGATCGGGCCCACCGGTTGTGGCAAGACCTATCTCGCCCAGACTCTGGCAAAGATGCTCAACGTGCCCTTCGCGATGGCTGATGCCACCGCCCTCACCGAAGCGGGCTATGTCGGTGAGGATGTCGAAAACATCTTGCTCAAGCTCATCCAGGCAGCTGACTTCGATGTGAAGAAGGCCGAGACCGGGATCATCTATATCGACGAGATCGACAAGGTCGCCCGCAAGTCGGAGAACCCGTCGATCACCCGGGATGTGTCCGGAGAGGGCGTGCAGCAGGCGCTGCTCAAGATCCTCGAGGGGACCACCGCCTCCGTGCCGCCGCAGGGTGGACG
The DNA here is from genome assembly GCA_030538175.1 of Propionibacteriaceae bacterium. Lineage (GTDB taxonomy): Bacteria > Actinomycetota > Actinomycetes > Propionibacteriales > Propionibacteriaceae > Enemella. The sequence goes on from JAUNUL010000271.1 coordinate 1,428, forward strand.
CAAGCATCCCCACCAGGACTTCATCCAGATCGACACCACCAACGTCCTGTTCATCGTGGGTGGGGCCTTCTCCGGCCTTGAGCACATCATCGACAGCCGCGTTGGCAAGCGTCCGATCGGGTTCAACAACGACACCGAGGCACGTCTGCCCGAACTGACCGATCCGTTCGCGGAGGTCCGTCCGGAGGATCTCGTCAAGTTCGGCTTGATCCCCGAGTTCATCGGGCGACTGCCGATGATCACGTCGGTGGCGCCGCTGGACAAGGAAGCGCTGGTGCGGATCCTGGTGGAGCCGCGCAATGCCCTCATCAAGCAGTTCCGCAAGCTGTTCGAGCTGGACGGGGTGGATCTCGAGTTCACCGATGATGCCGTCGAGGCCGTCGCGGATCTGGCCTTGGCCCGGGGCACCGGGGCCCGAGGGTTGCGCGCGATCCTCGAAGAGGTCCTGCTCAATGTGATGTATGACGTGCCCAGCGAGGAAGACGTCGCCCGGGTCGTGATCTCCAGCGACGTCGTCAATGAGATGGCGCTGCCGATCCTGGTGCCGCGCTCACAGTTGCCCAAGCGGGAGCGGCGGGAGAAGAGCGCCTGACCCTGGCCGCTGCAGTCACCCTCCGGGCACGGTGTCAACGGCCGGAGGGCGCCCCATTGCCGAACGTGTTCGCGAGCGTGGTGAGCAGCCGACGGAACTCCGGTCCATCTGACGGGCCCAGCGCTGCCACCCATTCGGCTTCGATCTCCGCGAGAATTTGCTCAACGAAAACCCTGGCGCGACGCCCCCTGGCGGTGGTCTCCAGAATCCGCGCTCGGTGATCGGTGGGGTGAGGTCGCACTGTCAGATAGCCGTTGCGCTCCAAATGGGTAATCTGCTGACTCACCGCTTGTTTCGTCACCCCGCACAACTCCACGATTCTGGAGGCTTGGTGGGGGCCATCGTCCAGGTGTCGCAGGACGTTCGAGGCATGGGCCGCGGAGAGCGTGTGGAACTCCGACTCCTTGAGGCGGCGCGCGAAGCTCGCATCGAACTCGTCCTTGACCCGGCCGAGGAGAGCCGCCAGCGGTCGCACGGTTGTTTCCACCCATCAAGGCTAGCTGAGTGTTCCGCACAGTAGTCAATCGATTGACCGAGGGTTGCCCCATTGCGAGGATTCAGGCATTCACTTGATGATTGAAGTGTGACTCACCGATAGGGAACCCCAAATGAACGTCCTGATTCTTTCCGGCAGCCTCCGCGCCGACTCCTTCAACGCTCTCCTGGCCCGCGAGCTGGTCGAGATGATGCCGGAGGGCATGACCGCTTCCATCTATGACGGTCTCGGTGAGCTTCCGCACTACAACGAAGAGCTCGACGGCGATGTTGTGCCGGCCCCGGTGGCGGCTTTCCGTGGCGCCGTTGGTCGTGCGGACGCGATCATTGTCGTGACCCCGGAATACAACGGTGCGGTCAGCTCCGCGATCAAGAACGCCGTTGACTGGGGCTCGCGTCCGTTCGGCGTCGGCGCGCTGGCTGGCAAGCCTGCCGTGGTCTTCTCCGCCACCGGCTCCCCGCGTGGCGGCGAGTGGGCCCGCGAGAACGCTGTCCGGATCCTGACCGTTGCCGGTGCCGTGGTCGCCGAGGACACGGTCGGCATTCCCAGCGCCTATGAGGTCTTCACCGATGGCAAGCTCACCGACGCGCACCTGCGCACCCGCGTCGAGCAGGGTCTCGCCCAGCTCCAGGTTTCCCTGGACGCCTGAGTCCAGACTGCCTCATTCACCGCGCAGCGCCCATCCCAACCCTTTGGGATGGGCGCTTTCGCATTCCAGAGCACAGCAAACCCTTCATGGGGTCACCGGATGTCGCCCCTGATGGAGTCGGTTCGTCAGCTGTCGTCGTGCTCAGCGTCCAGGATCTCCCGCACGATGTCGAGATGACCGGCATGGCGCGCGTACTCCTGGACCAAGTGGAACAGGATCCCCTGCAGATCGGGAACATCCGTCGGGTCGGTGAAGCGACCGCCGACCTTGGCCCGCTCGCCCAAGCCGTGTCGCTCGACAAGCGCGCGGGTCGCTTGACCGCGTTCCAGCAGCAGAGTGCGCAGCCCGGCTCCGGTCAGCGTGGGGCTGACCCAGCTGCGGCGATCAGCCCGGTCCCGCCATGGATCCGGCACATCTTCCCCGCAGAATCCCCAGTCCAGCCACCGTCGCTCCACGTGGACCAGGTGGTTGACCAGTCCGGCGGGGGACCACCCGGAAGGGACTCGGGAGTGCTGTAACTGGTCAGCGCTCAGGCCAGCAACCCTGTCGGCAATCACGCCCCGATAGAAGTCGAGATAGTGCAGCAGCAGGGCGCGCGGGTCCTCAACGATCCCTGGCTTGGGAAAGGCCGAGCTCACCTCAGGGCGCCAACATGACTTTGATGGCCCGACGTTCATCCATCGCGGCGTACGCCTCAGCGACGTCGTCGAGCGGCAACGTCAGGTCGAAGACCCGGCCGGGATTGATGGTGCCGGAGAGGACACGGTCGATCATGTCCGGGAGGTACTGCCGGACAGGAGCCATCCCGCCGCGCAGTCCGACGTTGCGCCGGAAGAACGGCTCGACCGGGATCTCGACCCCGACCGGCACGCCGACAAACCCGACGATGGCGCCGGCGCGCACACTCGCGCAGGCCTGCAGGAGTGCCTCCTTGGTGCCCACGCACTCCAGCGCAGCATCGGCGCCGACACCGTCGGTGAGCTCTAGGACCTTCGCCGCGAACGACTCCCCGCGCTCGGCGACGGTGTGGGTGGCACCGAAGTCCCGCGCCAGCGCCTGGCGCTCGGCAT
>JAUNUL010000272.1 GCA_030538175.1 Propionibacteriaceae bacterium
CAAGGCTCGCCGCGATATCCGCCGGTTCCGGCCGGACCCCGTGCCGGACGACGTCCTGGACGCGATTCTGGCCGCCGGACACGCGGCCCCGTCAGTCGGACATTCACAGCCATGGCGGTTCATCGTTGTCACCGACCCCGCGGTGCGTGACCAGGCCGCCTCGCTCGCGGACCACATGCGGCTCGAACAAGCCGCGGGGCTGACCGCCGATCGTGCCCAGCGACTGCTGGACCTCAAGCTGGAAGGGCTGCGTGAGGCCCCGGTGGGCGTGGTGGTCGCCTGTGATCGGCGGGTGCCAGCCGCCGGGGTGCTCGGCCGCGCCACGTTTCCGGACACCGACCTGTGGTCCTGTGCGTGTGCGATCCAGAACATGTGGCTCACCGCCCGTGCCCACGGTGTCGGCATGGGCTGGGTGACCCTCTTCCGGCCCGACGACCTCGCTCAATTGCTCGGTCTGCCCGACAGTGTGGAGACCCTGGGCTGGCTGTGCCTCGGCTGGCCCGACGAACGGCCGCCGGAGCCGGGGCTGCAGCGGCACGCTTGGTCAATGAAGCTGCCGCTGGCCGATGTGGTCCTGGCCGACCGCTGGCCGGCGGACGAGGAAGCGCCGGCGGCTCCAGAGTCCCACCTGCGGGCGCCCGCGCCGGATCGGCTCGTGGGCGCCACCGACGCGGCCGACCGGCTGCTGACACCGCCGGAGTCGCTGGGTGTGCTCGATCGGGCCCTCAACCGGATCCTCGCCGCAGGGCAAGCCCCGATCGGAGCCACGCTCGTGCTGGCCGCCGCGGACCACCCGGTCGCCGAGCTCGGGGTGAGCGCCTTCCCGATCAGCAACACCGCGGAGGTCTTCCAGGCAGCCATTGCCGGACAATCGCTTGGCGCAGCCAGCGCGCTCACCGCCGGCTTCGAGGTCTTGCCGGTGGACGCGGGGGTCCTGGGTGGGCCGTTCGCCGGTGCTGTGACGGTGGGGTCCGCAATGGCTCGGGGGACAGGAACCCAGGGGACTGGAGCCCAGGGAACAGGAGCGCGGGGGAACCTGCGCGACACCGACGCCCTGACCGAGGCCGAGGTGCGGCGGCTGATCGAAGCCGGTCGGGAGATCGGTCGGGGGTGCGCTGGGCTGGTGATACTCGGGGAGATCGGCATCGGCAACACCACGGTCGCCGCGGCGCTGACGAGTGCGTTCACCGGTCTGGCTGCGGTCGACACTGTCGGGCTGGGAGCCGGGGCAGATGCAGCGATCCTCAGCCGCAAGACCGCCGTGGTCGAGGCCGCATTGGCTCGGGCGGCGGTGCAGCCGACCGATGATCCGGTGCGAGTTCTGGCAGCGCTCGGTGGACCGGAGATCGTGGTCCTCACCGGAATCACCCTCGGCGCGGTCGAGGCGGGGCGGACCGTGGTCCTGGATGGCTTGGCTACCTCGGTCGCGGCCCTGGCCGCGACGCGGATCGAGCCCGCGGTTCAGGCGTACCTGATCGCCGGGCAGGCGAGCCGCGAACAAGCCCACGAGGTCGTGCTGCGGCACCTCGGGCTGGAGCCGCTGCTGCAACTGCGACTGCGGGCCGGCGAGGGCGTCGGGGGCACGATGGCCGCGAGCCTGCTCATCCAGGGCCTCGCGACCCGAGCCCGCACGGGGCTCACCGGCGGCTGACCCCCGGGCCCCGACGGCTGACCCCTAGCGCGTGCCGCCACGGTCTCGCGTGCTGGCCGCGTCCGTGTGCGCAGCTCAGCCCAGATCCAGGCCGGCGACGTCGCCGATCACGGTGACGGCCGGGGGAGCAATCCCCGCAAGGCTGGCCGCACCCGCGATCTCCTCGACCGACGCTCGCACGACTTTCTGGCTCGGCAGGCCCGCATCGGCGATGACTGCCGCCGGGGTCTCGGCGGCCAACCCGTGCGCGACCAGCTCCGCCGCGATCGGGGCGAGGTTCTTGACGCCCATCAGGACGACCAGCGTCGTGCCGGTGTTGGCCAGCGCTGGCCAGTTCAGGGTGCAGCGCGGGTCACCGGGTGGCACGTGTCCCGAAACCACGGTGAAACCCTGCGTCAATCCGCGATGGGTGACCGGGATGCCGGCCAACTCGGGCGCCGCGATGGCGGAGGAGACGCCGGGGATGATCTCGACCGCGATGCCGGCGTCGGTGCAGGCCCGCCACTCCTCACTGCCGCGGCCGAACACGAACGAGTCACCGCCCTTGAGCCGCACCACGTCGAGACCCTTGCCGGCCTCGGTGATCAGAATCTCGTTGATCGCCTCCTGGGCCGTCTGCGGGCCATGGGGGATCTTGCCAACGTCGATCAACCGCGCCGGCAGATCCTGCAGCAGCGACAACGGGGCGAGCCGGTCGAACACCACGACATCGGCCCGCTGCAGGGCGTCCATCCCGGCCACCGTGATGAGTCCGGCATTCCCCGGGCCGCCACCGATCAACGTCACCCGCCCGGACTCGCGCTGCCGGGTCGTCATCGTGGCCCGCGTATCGACGCCGATCACCAGATCGAACTCGCCCAGGTTCGCGCCCTCGGCGTGGCTGATCAGACCCCGGGCGAGCAGGTCCGCGACCGCGGTCGTCAGCTGACCCGCGTCCACCCCGACCACCGCGCCCTGGCTGAGCAGGTTCACCGCCAAGGCGGCGGTGCGGTCGTTGCAACCGCGCAGCAGGATCCGCCGGCCGGTGACATCGAGCTCGAGGGTCATCGCTCTCCTTCGATCACGTGGTTCGAAAATTCGACAAGACGCTCCGCACAGGTTGCCGCAGCCGCGGCGAACCTGCTTGCCATGTCCGGAAAACCGGCCCAGTGCACATGCAAATAGGAAGCGTGCAGGCTCGCTGACGCGTACCCATCCGGTCGCCCATCCAGCAACCAACCCGCCCGCTCACCGGCCGGCGGATCCAACTGGGTCCGGTGGAACTCATGCCCGCGAACGCGGGTGCCCGCAGCCGCCACGAGATTGTCGGTCGGCGCGATCGCCGTCCGGTACCCCAGCGTCAGCTTCGGCGTCATCGCCGCCCGCGCCGCAACGATGTCGGCCATCGGGTGCCCGTCGAGACTGCGGGCCAGATAGAGCAGGCCGGCGCATTCGGCGATCGTGGGTACGCCGGCCCGCACGTGGGCAGCCAGGTCCGCAGTGAGCGCCGCGTTCTGGGCGAGCGACTCGGCGTACACCTCCGGGAACCCGCCGCCCAACAGGATCCCCGAGGTCCCGGTCGGGAGCCGGGCGTCGGTCAACGGATCAAACTCGACCACGCGGCACCCGGCGGCGGTCAACAGCTCGGTGTTCTCGGCATACCGGAACGTGAACGACCGCCCGCCCGCGACGGCGATCACTGGCTCCCCGTTGACGCGCGTGACTTCGGTGGCTGGATCCCAGGGGGGCTCAGCCAGGGGTGGAGCGGATTCCGCGATGGCGAGAAGCGCGTCCAGGTCCACGGCGTCGGCCAGCTGGGCGGCGAGCCGACCGAGCTCGCCTGCCGCCTCCGCTCGTTCGGCGACCGGCACCAGACCGAGGTGCCGGGACGGGGCCACGATGCCGGCATCGCGGTGCAGGACGCCCAGCACCTCCACCCCCGTCGCCTCCAGCGACCGGACGGCCTCGCTCGCATGCCGTGGCGAGCCCGCTTTGTTGAGGATCACGCCTGCCACGCGCAGCCGCGGATCGAACGTTGCCAGCCCATGCACCCAGGCCGCCACGGTCTGGGAGACGTGGGAGATGTCGACGACGAGCACGATCGGGGAGCGCGTCAACCGTGCGACGTGCGCCGTCGAACCGAACCCGTCGGTGCCGAACTGTCCGTCGAACAGGCCCATCACGCCCTCGATGATCGCGACATCGGCACCAGCCGCCCCGTGGCGCAACAACGGCACGATCCGATCCTCGCCGCACAGCACCGGATCGAGATTCCGCCCGGGCCGCCCGGTCGCCAGCGCGTGGTACCCCGGATCGATGTAATCCGGCCCCACCTTCCCCGGCGCCACCGTGAGGCCTCGTGCACGCAGTGCCGCCATCAGCCCCGACGCGACGGTCGTCTTGCCGTGGCCCGATGCCGGTGCGCCGATGACCAGCCGGGGCAGGTGAGCGGCGCCGGGCACGTGATCGGCTTGGGGCGAGGACGCCATCAGGCGGCCGCGCCGTTGGGGCGGGCGGTGGCGACCGCGCCGAGAATGTCGTTGGCGCCCACATCGGTGAGAGGGACGTGTTGGGCGCCGAGCCG
>JAUNUL010000273.1 GCA_030538175.1 Propionibacteriaceae bacterium
GATCTCGTCGGTGATCCAGCGCAGCACCTCACGGTTGTTGGGCTGATCGAAATAGGCGCTGAAATCGAGCGGCTTGCCGATACGGATCCCGGGGCGGCGCATATAGGGAATGCCGAACCAGCCCTTGACGAACTGGGTGCTCACGGTGCCGACCGGCAGCACCGGCACCTGGTGGGCCAGCACCAACCGCGCGACCCCGGTCTTGCCCTTGAAGAGCCGACCATCCGGGGACCGCGTGCCCTCGGCATAGATGCCGACAATCTCACCCGAGCTCAGGATCTGGCCGACATGGTCCACCGAATCCGCCGACGCCCGGCCGCCGGAGCGATCCATCGGCAGCATGCCGACGTTGCGCAAGAACCACGCGACGACCTTGCCCCCGAACGACTTGCCGTTGAACAGCTCGGCCTTCGCCGGGAAGGTGACCTTGCGCTCGACGATGGCGGGCAGGATGACCGTGTCTCCATAGGAGATGTGATTGCTCACCAGGACCGCTGCGCCCTTGCGCGGGATGTTCTCGGCACCCTCCAGCCAGGGCCGACACACCGCCTTCAGCACAGGCGCGAACAGGAACCACTTGAATAGCCAGTAGTACACAGTGCGAACCCTAAGCCACGAGACCGACAGTCCAACAGTCACGACGAATGGGCGGACCCACCAAGGCGGGTAGCATGACCGCGTGAGATGGCGAAGGAGCCCTGCCGCCGGGGCTGGCGTGCGCGCGAATGCCGCGGGATTCACGGGCGGTTCCGGCCCCGTCGGCGTCGTGCTGTGCCACGGGATCACCGGCTCACCGTTCTCGATGCGGCCATTCGCCGAACATCTGGTCGCCGCGGGCTGCCGGGCGTCGGTCCCGCTCCTGCCCGGTCACGGGACCTCGTGGCAACAACTCAACCGCACCACGTGGCAGGACTGGTTCGCCGTTGTCGATGGGACCTTCCGGGCCTTGCGCCGGGAGTGTGACGAGGTCTTCGTTGTCGGGCTGTCCATGGGCGGCGCGCTGGCGCTGCGCTTGGCACAGACCCATGCCGCGGACGTGCGCGGGATCGTGCTGGTCAACCCCTCGATCGGCACCGCCGACAAAAGGTTCCTGTTTCTCCCCCTGCTCAGCCGCGTTGTTCCATCCCTGGCGGGGATCACCGATGACATCGCCAAGCCGGGTGTCACCGAACACGGCTATGACCGCGTCCCGCTCAAGGCGGTCGCATCGATGATGGACCTGTGGAGCACTGTGCGGGCCGACCTGCCGACGGTCACCCAACCGATCCTGATGTTCCGCTCGGAGACCGATCACGTGGTCGATGCGACATCCGCGCGGCTCATCCATCACTCCGTGGCATCCGCCGAGGTGACGGAGCGGCCGCTCACCCGCTCCTTCCATGTGGCCACACTCGACTATGAGGCCGAGGACATCTTCACCGAGTCAGTCGAGTTCATCGCCCGCCACAGCAGCCTTTCACCAGAGTCCTCCCCGCATGCCGATCGAGGTGCCTGATGCAGAGCCGGAGCCAAGAAGACTTCGACCGGGATTTCTCCGACATGGTGTCGGGGCTCCGGATGGCGGGATTCGATGCGGTCCCGCCACCCCCGCAGCCTGTTGATCCGCCGGATCTGCGGGATGAAACCGCCGACGCGGCCGGCTTGGCCAGCACCGGTCCCCGATCGGACGACGACACTCGTGCCGCTGGTGACGGTGGCTCCGAACCGTTCAACCTGAGCGCCGCGATGGCGCAGGCCGAGCCGGATGAGGTGGACACAGCCGAGTTCGTGCCCCCACCGCTGGAGCCGTTGTCCCTGCCGACGGGTTGGCGGGCAGTGGGTTGGGCGTGTGCGGCCTATGTCCTGGCCGTGCTGGTCCTCACGATTGTTGGCGTACGCCTGCCCGCCTGGGCGGGCTGGGCGGCCGTGATCGCGTTCCCGACGGCGCTCTTCATCGGCTGGCGCTCCCTGCCCAAGGACCGCGATCCCGACGACGACGGCGCCGTCGTCTGACGGCCTTCAGGCCGAGCCCAAGGGCCAGCGATCCGCTGCGATCAGCGGCCGAGGAGCTTGCCGAGGAAGCCGCTGCCGGAGCTGGCCGGCGCAGTCGTCGTCTGATCACAGGTGCAGCGATCAGCCTTGGCGACCCCTGACATCACATCGTCGACGTGCATGCCGCAGCCGGCCCACGTCGTCTTGCCACACTTCCGGCACTTGACCGCACGGCACATAGTGACTCCTCTTTTCCCGCCAAGGATGCTCCTCGGACGCTTACACCTAAATATACCCACAGGGGTATCCGGATGCAAGCCGATCGGAGATCGGCGCTGGCACAGCCTGACCCGGAGAGCATTCGATAGATTCGATTCCATCTCGCCCCGCACAAAGGAGTCCCCGTGAGCCAGACCGTCAAAGCCGTGATCGCCCGCAGCAAGGGCGCGGACGTGGAAGTCGTCGACATCGTTATCCCCGACCCCGGCCCCGGTGAGGCCGTTGTCAAGATCCAGGCCTGCGGTGTCTGCCACACCGATCTGCACTATCGCGAAGGCGGCATCAACGACGAGTTCCCCTTCCTGCTCGGGCACGAGGCCGCGGGCATCGTCGAGTCCGTCGGTGAGGGCGTCACCGAGGTGGCCCCGGGCGACTATGTGGTGCTCAACTGGCGCGCCGTCTGTGGTCAGTGCAGGGCCTGCGCCAAGGGCAAGCCGTGGTATTGCTTTGCCACCCACAATGCCAAGCAGAAAATGACCCTCGCCGAGGGCGACCCGGATGCCGGGCGCGAGCTCTCCCCCGCCCTGGGCATCGGGGCTTTCGCCGAGAAGACGCTGGTGGCTGCCGGACAGTGCACCAAGGTGGATCCGGCAGCGGCCCCCGAGGTCGCCGGCCTGCTCGGTTGTGGCGTGATGGCCGGCATCGGCGCGGCGATCAACACCGGCAATGTGGGTCGCGGCGACACCGTGGCCGTGATCGGCTGCGGCGGCGTGGGCATGGCCTCCATCGTGGGCGCCCAGCTTTCCGGTGCGGCCACGATCATCGCCGTCGACACCGACGCCCGCAAGCTCGACCAGGCGTTGGAGTTGGGCGCGACGCACACGATCCACGCGGCCGGTGAGACGAACGTGATCGAGGAGATCAAGGCCCTCACCGGCGGGCATGGCGCGGACTGCGTCATCGATGCCGTCGGCCGCCCTGAGACCTTCACCCAGGCCTTCCAGGCCCGGGACCTGGCCGGAACCGCGGTGCTGGTCGGTGTGCCGACGCCGGAGATGAAATGGGAGGTGCCCCTCATCGACGTCTTCGGTCACGGCGGTGCCCTCAAGTCGTCGTGGTATGGCGATTGCCTGCCCAGCCGCGACTTCCCGATGCTGATCGACCTCCACCTGCAGGGTCGACTCCCGCTGGAAGCCTTCGTTACCGAAAAAATCGGCATCAACGACGTCGAGGCAGCATTCGAGAAGATGCACCACGGAGATGTCCTGCGCTCGGTCGTCATGGTTGACTGACCGCGATCATCGAAGAATCGACTTAGTTCAGGAAAGAGGCAAGTGATGGGCGAGGTCCGCATCGACCACAGCATCACCAAGGGCACGTTCACTCTCGACGGCCAGACCCACGAGGTTGAGAACAACGTCTGGGTCATCGGCGATGACAAGGAGTGCTTCGTGCTCGACGCGCCCCACAACGTCGAGGACATCCTGGCCGTGGTGGGCGAGCGGGAGGTGTCGGCCATCCTGTGCACGCACGCCCATGACGACCACGTCCGTGCCGCCGTCGACCTCGGCATCGCCACGAACGCGCCGATCCTGCTCAACCCGCGCGACCTGCGGCTGTGGAAGCAGACCCACCCGAAGGTGAACCCGGACAACGAGATCAACCACAACGACGTCTTCTACATCGGCGGCACGGGCCTGCGTGTCCTGCACACCCCGGGTCACTCCGAGGGTGGCGTGTGCCTCTATGTGCCGAACCTCGGTGTGGTGTTCTCCGGTGACACCCTGTTCAAGGACGGCCCCGGTGCGACCGGTGGCAGCTACTCCGACAAGGACACCCTCCTCGACTCGATCCACCGGCACCTGTTCAACCTGCCGGACGAGACGATCGTCCACCCCGGCCACGGCGAGTCCACCACCATCGGCGCGGAAAAGGCCAAGACCGAGATCTACGGCGAGGCC
>JAUNUL010000274.1 GCA_030538175.1 Propionibacteriaceae bacterium
GCCTCGCCCACACCGCCGAGGCGGAACTCCTTGCCCCGACTTCGACGGCCCGCGTTGCCGCCTTCGAGCCGTTGTGGCAGGCGCTGGTCGACGGTCGCCGGGTGCGCTTCGATTATCAACGGGCTGGCGCACAGCCCGTGACCCGGCGCCAGGTCGAGCCCTGGGGCATCGTCTCCCACAAGGGCAACTGGTATCTGATCGGCCACGACATCGACCGGGCCGATGTCCGCATGTTCAAGCTCGCCCGGATCGTCGACGAACCTGTCGCCGACGGGCCTGCGGGGATGGTGCAGGTGCCCGAATCACTGGATCTGCGGGCGCTCGCCGAACGCCTCGAACCCGGACAACCAACGGGACAGGCGGTGCTCGCGATCCGCGTTGGGCGCGCCCCGTGGCTGGGGCGCCAGGGCAGCCCCGTGACCGTCGAAGGGCCCGGTGCCGGGCTTCCGGGTTTTGAGACGTACGCCGTTGGTTTCGGCGCGCTGGATGGGTTCGCCACTGACCTCGCAGCACTGGGCAGTGACGTCCTGGTCCTCGAACCACCCGAGCTTCGAGCCCTCGTGCGACGCCACCTCGCGGGCGTCGGCGGGCGGACAGCGCAATCTGTGACCAGCCCCGGCGGCCGCGCGCCCCGGGCGATGGACGGCACCGGGGGAGACGAGCGATGAGCACCAAAAACAGTGGCAAAGGCGGCAAGGAGCAGGTGCCACGGCTGCTGTCCCTGGTGCCCTATCTGCAGCGTCGCCCGGGCGCCCGGGTTGCCGACGTCGCCACGGAGTTCGGGATCACCCCGGCTCAGCTCCGCAAGGATCTGGCGGTGCTCTATATGTGCGGCCTGCCCGGGTTGCTGCCGGGCGATTTGATCGAGATCGACATGGAGGCCGTGGACGGCGATGGTGTGATCTTCCTCACCAATGCCGAGTTCCTGGCCCGTCCGTTGCGGCTCAGCCCCGCTGAGGTCCTGCCCCTGATCCTGGGGTTGCGGACCCTGCGGGAGGTCGCGGGATCCGATGCGTTGGCCAGCATTGACAGCGCGCTGGCGAAGCTCGGATCGGTGGCCGGGGACTCGGTGGAATTGGCAGATCGCATCCGGATCGGTGTCCGAGCCGCGGACGAACCGGTCCGGGAGGCGATCTCGACGGCGCTGGGGGCCGGCGTACGACTCCGACTCACCTATGAATCGCCGAACCGCGGGCTGAGCACCCGACTGGTCGATCCGCACAGCCTGCGGATGCGGGATGGGTACGCCTATCTGGAGGCGTGGGGTGATCCGGTCGACCCGCACAGCGAGGGCGGCTGGCGCAGCTTCCGGCTCGATCGGATCGTGGAGGCCGAGGTCACCGGGGATCCGGTCGTGGCCCGCCCGGGTGAGCCCGACCCGCCCGACGGGTGGTTGGACCGGCTGAGCACCGCCGCGGAGGTGGTCCTCGATCTGGACCAGCCGGCCACGTGGGTTGCGGAGTACTACCCGATCGAGGAGAGTACGCCGCGCCCCGGCGGTGGGCTGCGGGTGCGCCTGCGGGTGGCTGACCCGGCTTGGTTGCGTGGTCTGCTGTTGCGGTTGGGGGCGGACGCGACCGTGGTGAGCCCTGCCGGGGCACAGCGATCGGCTGTTGCCGAGGCGGAGGCCGCGGAAGCCCACTATGCGACCCTGTTCGGTGCCGATGGGATGCCATGAACTGGTGGTTGATCTTCGCCGGCATCGCGCTGTTCGCCCTGGCCCAGACCGCCCTGCTCGGCTGGTGGCTGTGGCGCAGGGGTCGTGGGCTCGTCGCCGACCTTGGCGTCCTGGCCGAACGGGCGAGCGAGCTCAGCGCGATCCTGGACGACCTGACGGACCCTGCACAGCGTGCGCACCAGCGGAACACGGTCGGCGTTGCTGAACGGTTGGATTGACCGGGGTGTCGACAGACGTAGGATGGCGAAGAGTGACCAGAACGGTTGACGAACAGGTGGGGACTGAGCCCCGCAGAAGAGAGGAACAAGAATGACTCCGCTGGTGTTCGGTCTCGGACCGATGGAACTGGTCATCATCCTTGTCGTGGTGCTGCTGCTGTTCGGCGGTTCGCGGCTCGCCGGTCTCGGTCGCAGCAGCGGTCGGGCGATCCGGGAGTTCAAGGAGGAGACCCGCACGCTCAAGGCTGAGGAAGACAAGGCCAAGCAGACCCCCGCTGAGCCCAAGAGCGTCGACAGTGGCGAGGCATTGCGCTCCGATATTGCTGATGCCGAAATCGTCGAGCCGAAGCCGCGGCCCGAAGACCAGCGCTGAGTTTCGTGACTGAGGTCAGCGCCCGGCCACGGCGCAAGGTCAGCCTCGGCTGGCTGAAACCACCACCCGTCCCCAAGGACGGGAACATGACGCTGTTCGAGCACTTGGCCGAACTACGGTATCGCCTGATCGTCGCTGTTCTGTGGATCATCGCCGCGATGATTGTGTGTGCCATCTTCTATATCCCGCTCTACAACGTGTTGCTCCAGCCGTTCGACATCGCCCGCGAGGCGTTGATGGCGAAGCGGCCCGACGCTGAGATCCAGGCGGTCAACATCGGCGTGACCACTCCGGTGATCCTGGCGCTGAAAATCGTCGGCGTGGCCGGCATGGTGGTTGCGGCCCCGCTGTGGCTCTATCAGGTGTGGGCGTTCTTGGCGCCGGGCATGCTCGCTAAGGAAAAGAAGTACGCGGTCCTCTTCCTTGGAGCGGCGACACCGCTGTTCCTCAGCGGCGTGGCGGTCGGCTATTGGGTGTTGCCGAAGGGCATCGAGGTCATGCTCGGGTTCACCCCCGAATCGGTGCCGGTGGCCAACCTGCTGGACCTGCAATATTTCCTGGGGTTCCTCATTCGGCTCATGCTGGTCTTCGGACTGGCCTTCCTGTTGCCGGTGGTGGTGGTGACCCTGAACCTGGTCGGCGTTGTGCGGGCCAAACAGCTCGCCGGGGTGCGGACGTTCATCATCTTCGGCATTTTCGTGTTCGGCGCGGTGGCGACCCCCTCGACCGACCCGTTCTCCATGCTGGCCCTGGCTCTGCCCATGGTGGTGCTCTATGCCATCGCCGAAGTGATCTGCCACATCAACGACAAGGCACGCCGCAAGCGGGATCCCAATGCCGATTTGTGGGACGTGGCCTAATCGATCGACTTCTGCTGGTGTGATCGAGCCTGCGGATTTTCTCGTGCCAGCACCGTGACCTGAGGACCTCATGACGACACCCCTGCAACGTTACGACGGGGCCACACTGACCCTCGTCGTGAACCCCCGCGCGGGCCGTGGCCGTGCCGCAAAGCTGCTGCCCCAGGTGTGCCGGGAGCTGCTCAAGGGCATGCCCGGCGCGACCCTGCGCGTGCATCAGACCGCGGACTTCGCCGAAGCCCGGCAGCGTTGCATCGCTGCGGCCGAGAACGCCCGGCCGGCCCACGGCGATGTCCCCGCAGACGCCCTGCTGGTGATGGGCGGCGACGGCATGATGACCCTCGGCGTGAACGCCTGCGCTGACACCGACGTCCCGTTGGGGCTGATTCCGGCCGGATCGGGCAACGACCTGTGTCGGGGTCTGGGGATCCGGGTGTTCAACCCGGTCCAGGCCGCCCACTGGGTGATCTCGGGGCGGACGCGTCGGGTCGACACGATCCGCGTTGAGGGGATGCTCGCGGGCGGTGCCGAGGTCCGATCCGTCGGCACGGTGGTCGCGACCGGCTATGCAGCGATGGTGAACCGTCGGGCCAACCACAGCCGGTGGCGCATCGGCGGGCTGCGTTATGCCTACGCCGCGCTGGCCGAGCTGGCAAAGTTCGAGCCGCTGACCTATCACCTCACGATCGACGGCCGGGAACGCGTCGTTCCCGCCATGTTCGTCGCCGTCGCGAACGCACCTTATTTCGGCGGCGGGATGAAGATCGCGCCGACCGCTGACGTCACCGACGGGCTGCTGGATCTGACCATTGCCCACCCGGTGAGCCGCAACACCCTCTTGCGGTTGCTGCCCACGATGTTCTCCGGTCGATTCGTCAACGACCCCGCGGTTGAGCGGCTGACCGCCTCGGAAGTCATCATCAACGGCCCCGGCATCTATGGCATGGGCGATGGCGAAGAGCTTGGGGACACCCCGTTGCGGATCTCTGTGGCTCCTCGGTCGCTGACGGTGTTCGGT
>JAUNUL010000275.1 GCA_030538175.1 Propionibacteriaceae bacterium
GCTGCTGATCACCCCACCCGACGATGCCGATCAGCGGCGCCGCGCCCAGGCGGCATTCGCGGGGATCATCACGTCTGCCATCGAGCTCGGCGGGACCGTGACCGGGGAGCACGGCGTGGGCTTGCTGAAGCGCGACGGGCTGGCCCGCGAACAGTCCCCTGCCCTGCTGTCGATGCAGCGGGCGATCAAGGACGCGCTCGACCCGCACGGGATTCTCAACCCCGGGAAGGTGCTCCCGGACTGAGACTCACTGCCGTGCGGGCCCCTGCGAGCCTGGTCAGGCCTGCTTCGTGAGCACCGCTCGCAGGTCCTCGATCACGCCGGGATCCTCGATCGTGGACGGGACATTGCCCTGGCCACCATCAGCGATCTCGCGCATCGTCTTGCGCAGGATCTTGCCCGACCGAGTCTTCGGCAGTGCCGCGACGACGTCGATCTGTTTGAGGGAGGCGACCGCCCCGATCTCGTCACGGACCGCTTGGACGAGTTCGGCGACAACCTGCTCCTGCGACATGTCCACGCCCTCCTTGAGGACGACGAAACCACGCGGCTGCTGGCCCTTGAGCGCATCGTTGACGCCGATCACGGCACACTCGGCGACGGCCGGATGGCCCGCGAGCACGGCCTCCATGGAGCCGGTGGACAGGCGGTGTCCAGCGACGTTGATCACGTCGTCGGTGCGACCCATGACATAGACATAGCCATCTTCATCGATATAGCCACCGTCACCGGTCAGGTAATAGCCGGGGTACGCCGTCATATAGCTGGTCAGGAACCGCTGCTCGTCCCGCCAGATGCCGGCCAGCGTGCCGGGTGGCATCGGCAGCTTGATCGCGATCGCGCCCTCTTCGTTGGGGCCAAGCTGTTCGGAGGTTGCGTCCAGGACCTGCACGTCGTACCCCGGGGCAGGCACGCTCGGCGACCCGGGCTTGAGCGGCATGGGATCGAGTCCGCGCATGTTCGAGGCGATCGGCCAGCCCGTTTCGGTCTGCCACCAGTTGTCCGTGACGGGTACGCCGACCTTCTCCGTCGCCCACGCATAGGTGTCGGGGTCGAGTCGTTCGCCGGCGAGGAAGAGGTTCTTCAGGGTCGGTACGCCGATCTCGGCGATGAACTTGCCCTCGGGATCCACCTTGCGGATCGCCCGGATCGCCGTCGGCGCGGTGAACATGGTCTTGGCGCCGTGCTCGTTCACCACGCGCCAGAACGTGCCGGCATCCGGCGTGCCGACGGGCTTGCCCTCGAACAGGATCGTCGTCGCCCCCGCCAGCAGCGGGCCATAGACGATGTACGAGTGGCCGACGACCCACCCGACATCGGATGCGGTGAACATCACTTCGCCGGGGCCGACGTCGTAGATCTCCTTCATGGTGACCGTCAGGGCGACCGCGTGGCCGCCGTTGTCGCGCACGATGCCCTTGGGCTTTCCGGTGGTGCCGGAGGTGTAAAGGATGTAGAGCGGGTCGGTGGCCTTCACCTCGACAGCGGCGGCCGGTTCGACGGCCCCGGGTCGCATCACGGCGGCGAAGTCGATGTCACGGCCCTCGACGAGCTCCGCGGGCGCCTGCTCGCGTTGAACGATCAGGCAGCGCTCCGGCTTGTGCTCCGCGCGCTCGATGGCGCGGTTGAGCATCGGCATGTACTCAATAACCCGCTGCCCTTCCAAACCGCAGGATGCCGAGATGATGACCTTTGGCTGCGCGTCGTCGATGCGGGTCGCCAACTCGGCGGGGGCGAAGCCGCCGAAGACCACCGAATGCACGGCGCCGATGCGGGCACAGGCCAACATGGCCATGAGCGCCTCCGGGATCATCGGCATATAGATGACGACCCGGTCACCGGGATCCACCCCCATCGCTTGCAGCGCACCGCCGAGGCGGGCGACGTGATCGAGGAGTTCGGCATAGGTCCAGGTCTTGCGGGCGCCGGTGATCGCAGAGTGGTAGATGAGCGCGGGCTGGTCCGCGCGGCCGTTGATCACATGCCGGTCGAGGGCGTTGTACGCCGTGTTGAGCGTCCCGTCGGGGAACCATCGGTACGCCGGCGGGTTGCTGTCGTCCAGCGCGCGGGTCGGGGCCTTGATCCAATCCACATGGCGGGCCTGCTCCAACCAATAGGCGTTGGGGTCAGCCAGGCTGGCCTGGAATTGCTCGTGGTAGGTGCCCATGGCTCGCTCCGCTTTCACGTCGACGTTGACAGTGTGCGTCATAGCGTACTGACCGCGAACCCGTGGCGCGGAGAAACACCGAAGACAAGGCCAGGGGTGGCCGGACCACTCGGCCCGACCACCCCTGGTGTTGTTCTTCTGTTGGTGTTGTCAGTCGCGACGCGCGCTATCCGGCCCGTCGGCGTCCTCCGTCTTGACCCAGCTGGGCAGGTGGAAGTGCGGCTGGGACTGGTAGTCCTCGTGCTCTGCCGCCAGCTCGGCGAGCGGACCGGACCGGTCTTCCGCCGCGCGCCCCGCAGCATCCCATTCGGGGTTGCCGGGAATGCCGTCCAGACCCGGGGAGGGCTCCGGCTCGGCGATCGCGACGTCCCGCTTGGCGGAGACCCACACGGCCCCGACGACGATCACCAGGGCAATGCCGGCGATAACGAACCGGAAGGCAGACGGGGAGTCGTGCAGCGGGCTCATGGCAACGGCGGCGGGAGCGATCAGCACGGCCACCAGGTTCATCACCTTGATGAGCGGGTTGATGGCCGGGCCGGCGGTGTCCTTGAACGGGTCGCCGACGGTGTCACCGATGACCGTGGCGGCGTGGGCCTCGGAGCCCTTGCCGCCGTGGTGGCCGTCCTCAACAAGCTTCTTGGCGTTGTCCCAGGCGCCACCAGAGTTGGCGAGGAAGACAGCCATCAAGGTGCCACAGGCGATCGATCCGCCGAGGAAGCCAGCGAGTGCCGGTGCGCCAAGGCCGAACCCGACCGCGATCGGGGCGAAGACGGCGAGGATGCCGGGCGTCGCCAACTCGCGGAGGGAGTCACGGGTGCAGATGTCGACCACGCGGCCATATTCGGGGCGGCCGGTGCCTTCCATGATGCCGGGGATCTCGCGGAACTGACGGCGGACCTCGAACACGACAGCGCCGGCGGCGCGGCCGACGGCCGAGATGGCCAGACCGGAGAACAGGAACACGACGCAGGCGCCGAGGATGACACCGACCAGGACGGTCGGTGCGAAGACCACGGAGGCGTCGACGAACCCGGCGTACGCATCCCCGAGGACGTTGCCGATCGCATCGGTATAGGACCCGAAGAGGGCCGTTGCAGCAAGGACCGCGGTCGCGATGGCGATGCCCTTGGTGATGGCCTTGGTGGTGTTGCCGACGGCATCCAGCTCGTTGAGGATCTGGGCGCCGTCGCCATCGACGTCACCGGACATCTCCGCGATGCCCTGGGCGTTGTCGGCGACCGGGCCGAAGGTATCCATCGCGACGATGACGCCGACGGTGGTGAGCAGACCGCAGCCGGCCAACGCGATGGCGAACAGGCCGGTCACCCCGGCGCCGCCCAGCAGGAAGGCACCGAACACGGCGAGCGCGATGATGATGGCGGTGTAGACCGCAGACGACAGACCGAGCGAGATGCCCGACAGGATCACGGTCGCGGCACCGGTCTCGGACGTGCGGCCCACGTCCTGGACGGGCCGGTCCTCGGTGCCGGTGAAGTACCCCGTCAACGCGAGGATCAGGGCAGCGAGCACGATGCCGATGAGCACGGCCCCGAAGGCCACGATGCGGGGATCGTCGATCGGACCGGAGAACTCCGCGGTGACGCCGAGGTCGGCGAAGTTGCCCGGGAGGAAGACCCACGCGGCGATCGCGCACAGGATCGCGGAGATCACGGCGGAGAGATAGAAGGACCGGTTGATGGTCCGGAGCCCATTCTCGTTCGCGCGGGGGCGAGTGATGTAGACACCGATCAGGGCGGTCAGCACACCGATGGCGGGCACGATCAGCGGGAAGATCAAGCCGGCGGGACCGAAAGCGGCCTTGCCGAGGATGAGCGATGCCACGAGCATCACCGCATAGGACTCGAACAGGTCGGCAGCCATGCCGGCGCAGTCGCCCACGTTGTCACCGACGTTGTCGGCGATCGTCGCGGCGTTGCGCGGGTCATCCTCGGGAATGTTCTGCTCGAC
>JAUNUL010000276.1 GCA_030538175.1 Propionibacteriaceae bacterium
GATGCCGGCGCACAGCAGGGGAGCGACCTTGTCCTTGCTCTGATCCAGCAGGGGGGTGAGGATGTCCTTGGCCTCGTTGAGGAGTGCCGCGGCGTTTTCGGCGGCCGTGTGAGTGGTCTCTGCGGCGGCGTTCTTCTTCTTCACGTGTCCTCCGTGGGTTGATTTCCCGAGTGGGAGTCGGTTCTCCGACCCGAGTGCGTCCACGCTATCCGCTGCATTTCGATGCCCAAAGAGCGGGGGAGGATTTCAGGGTTGGGGCAGGGTGGGCCGGCGTACGTTCAGCAAGCCCGCTGGGGCAAGCGTGCCAAGATGGGTTCCGGCGACCTGATTGGTCGCAGAACCTGACAGCAAACTTGAAAGGGGCCGACGTGGCACAGACCGCGACCCTGCACACCAACCACGGCGACATCGTGGTGAACCTCTTCGACACCCATGCGCCGAAGACCGTGGCCAACTTCGTGGGCCTGGCGACTGGCCAGAAGGAGTACGCCGACCCGCAGAGCGGGCAGCGGACCACCGGAAACTTCTATGACGGACTGACCTTCCACCGGGTGATCGACGGCTTCATGATCCAGGGTGGCTGCCCGCTGGGCACTGGCACCGGTGGTCCGGGCTATCAGTTCGGCGACGAGTTCCACCCGGAGCTGCAGTTCGACAAGCCCTATCTGCTGGCCATGGCGAACGCGGGTCCCGGCACCAACGGATCCCAGTTCTTCATCACCGTGACCAATACCCCGCATCTCAACCGCCGCCACACGATCTTCGGCGAAGTTGCCGATCAGGCCAGCCGTGATGTCGTGGACGCGATCGCCAAGGTGCGGACCGGGTCCATGGACCGTCCCAACGAGCCGGTTGTGATCAACTCGGTCGAGGTCACCGAGGCCTGATCCGATGAGCGACGACCGCCCTGACTTCACCTGGGACGAGTTCGCCGGCCGGGACTCCGGCCCGAGAGATGCGGACCGTTTCAAGCCCTGCTTCCGGCATGCCGATCGCACGACCGGCATCACCTGCCAGCGTTGTGACCGTCCAATCTGTGGCGAATGCATGGTGCCGGCCTCGGTGGGCTTCCAGTGTTCGGTCTGCGTGGCCGAACAGCAGATGGCCTCCCGCCCCGTCACCAACCGATCGGGAAAAAAGCTGGGGGGTCAGGGCGGTCGCACACTCGGTGGGATCAAACTGAGTGGCGGCCCGGCCAGCACCACTGTTGTGCTGATGGTCCTGGTGGGCGTGGTCGGACTGGTCGACCTCGTCACCGGCGGACTGGGTCGGGCCCTGCTGGGCTTCTCCGGCCAGGGGGTTCTCGCGGGTCAGCTGTGGCGCCTGATCACCCCGATCCTCGTCGCCGGTGGCGTGTTCAATGTGGCGATCGGCCTGCTGTTCCTTTGGCTGGTCGGCCGAAGCATCGAGGCCGAACTCGGGCGTGGACGAATGTTGGCGGTGCTGCTCCTGTCCGGTCTGGGCGGATCGACGGCGCTGATGCTGTTCCTGCCGGGGGTCGGCATGATGCCGATGACGTACGCCGCCATCCTCGGCATGCTCGCAGCCGTGGCGGCGATGAAATATCGCTTCGGTGAAGACATCAAGGGTGACCTGATCCTGCTCGGCCTCATGGTCGCCTTCAGCGTCGTCATGGGATATGTCCCCGGTTGGATCAGCCAGATCGGCGCGATCATCACGGGCGGAGCTGCTGGTGCCGTCCTGGCGTACGCACCCCGAGAGAACCGCGACCGGTGGCAGACCATGGGGCTCATCGCCGTCGCCACAGTCTGTCTGCTGCTCAGCGGTTTGCGCTTCGTCCTCTGATTGGTTGGCGCATCGCCTTCAGCAGAGTGGGCCTTCCGGGACTCAGGTGGGGACGCCGGTCGGGACGTCCACCGGCCGCCAGGGTGGTTCTTGCGCCAGCAGATTGGTGCTCAGGATGACGCCCACAGCAACGGCAGTCATCACGATCGCCGCGATCACCCACCACCGCAGCGTCGCCGGCTTGCGGTCGACCAAGGGGTCGGAGTGCTCAGCTGCCAAGGGAGAATGCCGCCTCAAGGTCATGTGAGGAATAGGCGCGGAAGGCAATGTGGGTCTCGGTGTTGACCACACCCGCCACCTTGCTCAGCTTGTCGGCGACCACGCTCGCGACGCCCTCGTGGTCCCGCACGCGGATCATCGCGATCAGGTCGATCTGGCCGGTGACCGAATAGACCTCGGTCACCCCGGGGAGGGAAGCAATCTGCTCCGCCACCTCAGGGATGCGTGCAACGTCGGCATTCACGAAGACAATCGCAGTGATCATGACGTGATCGTATCCCCCACACCCACGAAGGCGGGGTCCGGACCGATCAGGATCTGAGCCAGTTCCCCGTCTGCCAGCCCCACCTGCCGCGGCCAGCACCAGTCACCATCGATCTCCAGCAGGCGGATTCCGGGCTGTTCCAGCCAGGTGGCAATGCGCTCTGCCTCCTCGACGGTCCCGGCCGGCTGCGGGGCGATCGGGGCCGGAACCGTATCCGCCAGCGCGACGGCCTCCCGGGCGACCGCCTGGGGGACCTCACCGGGACGGGCCAGCGCAGCGCCCGCGAGCCGTCCATGTCGGATGACGTGGATCTCCCAGCCGGCGGCGGTCTGGGCGGCAGCGACGATGTGCGCGCAGCGGGCCAGACTCGTGACCCGGTGATGTCGCACCGATGCCCCGGCCCAAGCCTCCAACCGTGTACGCAGGCCGGCCGCATCCTCGAACCGTTCCTGTGCCACCAGCATGCCCAGACGCTCTCGCGCCGCGGCTACAGTCGGGCGCACATCACCGGCGAGCGCGGACCGCACCTGATCGGCCAGCCCCGCGTACTCCTCCTGGGAGACCGAACGGTCGCACGGCGCCACACACCGACCCAACTCAGCCAACGCACAGGCCGCCTGTGGTCGTCGCGCGGAGAGCCGATCTGTGCAACGTCGGATCGGGAAAGCGTCGTGCAGGGCCGAGGTCACCAACTCCAGCGCGTCGCGGGAGCGGAACGGGCCGAAATATGCCGCGCCGTCATCGGCGACCTTCCGGACCGCGGACAGGCGAGGGAACGGCTCGTTGGTCAGCTTCAGCCACTGCACCTTGTGGGGGTTCTTGGAGCGACGGTTGTATCGCGGCGAGTGCTGGGCGATCATGCGCAACTCGACGACCTCGGCCTGCAGGGGAGTGGCACAGCGCACCACATCCACCCCGGCCGCCACCCGCACCATCTCATCCATCCGTCGGCGCGTTTCGGCCGCCGTGAAATAGCTGCGCACACGACGCCGCACGTTCACGGACTTGCCCACATAGAGAATGCGTCGATCACGTCCCTGCGGGCCCTCCACATGGTCGAAGAAGTAGTAGACACCGCAGGACTCCGGCAGGCCATCGGCCCACGTCCGCTTCGCCCTGCGTTGGGCTGGCACCCGACGGGTGAACTCCTTGAGATCTTCCAACGAATGGACGCCCAGGTTCCCGATCCGTGCGATCAGGCCGTGCAGCACGTCCACGGTGGCGCGGGCATCGGTGAGCGCACGGTGGTCCGGGGTGGTGGGGGAACCGAAGTGTCTGGCCAGGGTGGCGAGCTTGTGGTTGGGCACCTCGTCTCGCAGCAGCACGCTGCGCGATAGACCGACGGTGTCCACCACATGATTGCCGCGCCAAGGAGCGTCGAGTGCGCTGCAGGCACGCTTCAAGAAGCCGGTGTCGAATGCGGCGTTGTGGGCCACGACGACCGCGTCCCCCAGGAACTCGAGGAAACTCGGCAGCACCGCAGCCAGGGGCGGAGCGTCCGCCACCATGCGGTTGGTGATGCCCGTCAGCACCTGGATGAGTGCAGGGATCTGGGTGAGCGGGTTGACCAGCGTCTGGAACTCGCCGATCACGTCACCGCCGCGAACCTTGACCGCGCCGATCTCGGTGATCGAGGCATCCGGGCCGCTGCCGGTTGTTTCGAGATCCACCACGACAAAGGTCGTGTCGAACAGGGGGGTGCCCTCGTCGAGGGGCGGCTGGAAGGCTTGGGCGGTCATGTGCAGGACCGTAGGCAGAG
>JAUNUL010000277.1 GCA_030538175.1 Propionibacteriaceae bacterium
TCGGCCTCGTGGAACACATCGCCGACGTGATAGCCGAGCACCGACAGGCGAGCGGCGACCAGATCGAGGTCTTCCGTGGTCACGAAACCGATTTGGGCAGAAGCCTGTTCGTCCGGGCACGCCGACAGGTTGCCGGGGGCCAGGCCGATGACGCCGGCAGGTTCCTGGGCGCTCAGAACGCGCCAGTCAACCTGACCGTCGGTCTGCTGGTTGAAGCCGAGCACCTCGAAGAACTCGCTGTCCCCGGCGACCGAGAGGCTGTGGCGCAGTGCCACGATCTCGACCGGGTTGGCGGCCTTCTGCAGGTCCGTGCGGTCCAACACCGCTTGACCGATCCAGATGGACTGGCCGTTGGTGTCGGTGACGGTGACGCCGGGGGCGCCCTCGTCGCACCGCTGGTGGTTCAGGTCATAGGCCTCGAACAGGTGAGCGGCAGCTTCATAGTCGTTGGTGCAGAAAGAGAGCTCGGCGCGGCCGGGACGACCACGATCCGGGTTCTCGTACAGAGCGATGACACCGCCCTTTGCATAGACGTAGGTCAGGTCCGAATCGTGCTCATTGAAGAGCACCGGGCCCATCCCCAGCGCCTGCAGAAAGTCAACCATGCTGTCCACGTCATTCGTGCCGCGGAACAAGCACACGGTAAATGTGAGTTCGTTCTGCATGGTGATGGTCATCAATCCTCCCTAGCGGCCGGTCGTTGCCCGGCACACTGAGGAATTTACGGGATGGTTAGCTACTCCAGCTAACCCCGTTCAGCAGGACGGCACAGCTGCTTATAAATCGCAAACCCCCTAGTCAGAGGGCATTTGGCCGAGCCTTAGCACGGGTCAGTACAAAACCGTCGCAAACTCACCGACCTCCTCGAAACCCACCCGCCGATAGGTGGCGCGTGCGGGTTCGTTAAAGGAATTCACATACAACGACACGGTGCGGAACTCCTCCTGGGCGAGGCGAACAACCCCCGCCATGGCGGGGGCAGCCAATCCCTGACCACGGTAGGCGGGGTCCAGCCACACACCCTGAATCTGCCCGACACCCTGGGCGGCAGAGCCGATGTCCGACTTGTACACCACCCGACCGTCCTCGATCACCCCGAACGCCCGTCCGGTGTCGATGACCTGATGGACATAGTTGCGATACGGGCCCGGGTCACCGCCGATGATCGGTGATACCCCGACCTCTTCGGTGTACATCTTCACCGCGGCATCGAAATAGGCATCCGCGTGACACATCTCGATGCGTTGCACGCCCGCACAGGCGTCCAGGGCCGGCGGTCCGGAGATCGCCATCATGGGCTGACTGGGACGAAGCTCACGGATAGCGGACCAGGGCTCGCCCCAATAGTCGCTGAGCCCGTCCCACAACGCGAGGGCCTCATCCACGGGGCCCACGATGGAGCTGCATCGGCGTACGCCCGTCAAGGCCCGCACGAACCCGTCGATCGCCTCCTCATCGGCCTCGACCGGCACCAGGTTGGCGCCCTGATGACACACCGAGATCAGCTCACCGGACCGGAAATAGCCGAGCATCGGCGAGCCGAGACGCCACGATTCCACCCCGTACGCCTGCACCCGGGCCGCAACGAACACGCTGCTGACCGGATCGCGCGCGAGCAGCTCCTTGACCGCAGCAAGGTCTCGGCTGTCGAGGGTCCGCACCCCCGTCCGTCGTGGGCTCACCAGATTCCTCTGCGGCGTCAGGCAGTGACGCTGACCTCGGGGGACCCCTCGGCCGACATGCCCTCCGCCAGGAGCATGGCTTCCTCGATCAGGGTCTCGACGATGTCGGCTTCCTTGACGGTCTTGATGACCTCGCCCTTGACGAAGATCTGGCCCTTGCCGTTGCCGGAGGCGACCCCGAGATCCGCCTCGCGGGCCTCGCCCGGTCCGTTCACCACGCACCCCATCACCGCGACGCGCAGCGGGACGGTCAGGCCTTCAAGGCCGGCGGTCACCCGCTCGGCGAGCGTATAGACGTCAACCTGGGCCCGACCGCACGATGGGCAGGACACAATCTCGAGCTTGCGGGGGCGGAGGTTGAGTGACTCGAGGATCTTCGAGCCCACCTTCACCTCTTCGACCGGATCCGCCGACAGAGAGACGCGGATGGTGTCGCCGATGCCCTTGCTGAGCAATGCACCGAACGCCACCGACGATTTGATCGTGCCCTGGAAGGCAGGCCCGGCCTCGGTCACCCCCAGGTGCAGGGGCCAGTCACCGCGCTCGGAGAGCAGCTCATAGGCCCGCACCATCACCACGGGGTCGTTGTGCTTGACCGAGATCTTGAAGTCGTGGAAGTCGTGCTCCTCGAACAGGGACGCCTCCCACACGGCCGATTCGACCAGTGCCTCCGGTGTCGCCTTGCCATATTTTTCCAGCAGGCGTTTGTCGAGGGACCCGGCGTTGACGCCGATCCGGATGCTGACCCCGGCGTCCTTGGCGGCCTTGGCGATCGCACCGACCTGATCATCGAAGGCCTTGATGTTGCCGGGGTTCACCCGAACCGCTGCGCAGCCGGCATCGATCGCCGCAAACACATATTTCGGCTGGAAGTGGATGTCCGCGATGACGGGGATCTGGGACTTCTGCGCGATCGCGGGCAGCGCATCCGCGTCATCCTGGCTCGGGCAGGCGACCCGCACGATGTCACAGCCAGCCGCGGTCAGCTGCGCAATCTGTTGCAGGGTCGAGTTGATGTCGGTCGTGGCCGTCGTGGTCATCGACTGCACCGAGATCGGCGCATCGCCACCGACCAGGACCTGGCCGACCTTGATCTGACGGGTCTTGCGCCGCGGCGCTAACACCTCGGGGGTTTCGGCGACAGCGGGAGTGGGCAGATCAACGGTCATAGATTCCTCCACCACGAGTGACGGATGCATGCGGCAAGCAGTGCGGGCTCGCCCGATGCGGGCCACGCCCCAGTTTGTCAGACCGGGCAAGTCCGCGTGGCCGCTGGGCACCTCTGCGAAACGCTTCCGCCCCGCGATGGCCCACAGCAGGATTATCGAGCGATCCGCATCGGTCCGGCGGATTAGTCTGACGCGGTGATGTCCGACACTGGTCCACACCCGACCACGCGCCTTTCCTGGTGGCGACACCGCGCATGGATCGTCGCGGCCGTCACCCTGGGTGCCCTTGTGGCAGCCGCGGCCTTCCGCTCCTCCACTGGCGTCCTGCTCGAACCCATTGAGGCCGAGTTCGGCTGGAGTCGGGCCACCACGTCCGGGGCCGTGTCGCTGAACCTGCTGCTCTATGGCTTGGTCGCCCCGTTCGCTGCGGCGTTGATGGAGCGGTGGGGCGTACGCCGGACGGTGGCGATCGCGCTCGTCGTCGTCGGGGGCGCCAGCGCGCTCACCACGGTCATGACATCCGCCTGGCAACTCTGGGTGCTGTGGGGTTTGCTGATCGGCACCGGGACCGGTTGCATGGCGCTGGTCTTCGGCGCGATCGTCGCGAACCGGTGGTTCCACACCCATCGTGGCCTGGTGACGGGCATCTTCTCCGCAGCCAACGCCACGGGACAACTCGTCTTCCTGCCCGCGATCGCGGCGACGGCCACCACCGCAGGATGGCGCTGGGCCGCGCTGATCGTGTCCGCGTTGGCCGGGGTCGGCGCGATCCTGGTGGTGGTTTTTCTGCGGGATCACCCACACCAGGTGGGTTTGCAGCCTTATGGCGTGGCCGAGGGGTATCCGGTCGAAGCGCCCGCCCCCGCTCCACGTACGCCAGTGGTCCGTCCTGCCCGGATGGCGATCGACACCCTGCTCAGTGCTGGCCGCCGCTGGACGTTCTGGGCGCTGGCCCTGAGCTTCTTCGTGTGTGGTTGGACGACGAACGGGTTGGTGCAGACACACTTCATCCCCGCGGCCCATGACCACGGGATGCCGGCGACCACGGCTGCCTCGTTGTTGGCGCTTGTCGGGATCTTCGATGTCGTGGGCACCATTGCGTCCGGGTGGCTCACGGACCGGGTCGACCCGCGGGTGCTCCTGGCCGTCTATTACGGACTGCGCGGTGTGTCG
>JAUNUL010000278.1:0-1353 GCA_030538175.1 Propionibacteriaceae bacterium
CCGGCCACCGGCAGCGTGGTGCCGGTGATGTAGGAGGCCTCATCGGATGCCAGGAAGCAGATTGCTGCGGCCTGCTCATCGAGCGAGCCATAGCGCTTCAGCAGCGACGAATCGATGGTCTGGTCCACCGTCGTCTGATGCCACGCTTCCTCAGCCGCGTTCTGGGGCTCGCCACCCCGCGGAATCTTCCGCGGAGGAGCGTCGGTCCCACCCGGCGCAGTCGCGACGACGCGGACACCATGCTCAGCCGCTTCCCAGGCCAGCGAACGGGTCAGCGCGTTGACGCCGCCCTTCGCCGCCGCATAGGGCAGACGGTTGAGACCGGTGGTCGCCACCGACGACACGTTGACGATCGTGCCCTTGCCACGCTCATAGAGGTGCGGGAGCACCGCGCGGCAGGACCACATCGTCGGATACAGGGAGCGGTTGATCTCCTTGACGATCTCGTCTTCGGCGTACTGGTCGAACGGCTTGCGCCAGATCGTCCCACCGACAACGTGAATAGCCACATCGATCCGACCGAACTTCGCCAGCGCAGTGTCAACGACCTGCTGGGCACCAGCCATGGTCTCGAGATCCACCAGGGTGGAAATCGCTTCGCTGCCGGTCTGGGCCAGCTTGGTGGCCACGCCTTCCACGAGCTCGGAACGGTCGGCCAGCACGAGCTTGCCGCCCTCCGCGTGGATCCGACGGGCCACAGCCTCGCCAATGCCCTGGGCTGCACCGGTGATCAGAACAACCTTGCCGGCGAACCGACCGGGGCTGACGAACGGAGTCGCCTGCGACTCCTGCATCGCGCGCCGCATGGTCAGCTTGGACCGGTCGGCGTGGGCAACGAAGAGATCGCGTGCCCGCTGGCGGTCGCCCGCCTCGATCGCGTCGACCATGTCGAGGTGGTCCTTGGCGATCAGCGGATGGCACCAGTGCGCGTTCTTCAGGACCTCTTCCATTTCACCCTTGACGCCGAGGCGCTGATACGCCTGCAGCAGGTGCTGGTTGTTGGTCATGGTGAACAGGTAATCGTGGAACGCCGCGTTGGTCTCGGTGAAGCCCAACGGATCGGTGAACTGATCGCCCTTGACATACGGCACAGTCGCCTCGGCCAGCATCCGATAAGCCGCGATCTGCTGGGAGTTCAGACGACCGAGCACCAGCTCGATCGCACCCAACTCGAGGGCCTGACGGGCCTCGAAGATCGCATCGGACTTCTGGATGGCCGGATGCTCTTCGCCGATCTCGTATTCATCAGTCTGAGTCGGAATGAACGTTGCTGCGATGCCCGAGATCTCGGAGCCGGCGAGCGACTCGATATCGGAAGCGGCAAAGATCTCCTGACCCATGATGGTCCGCGGG
>JAUNUL010000278.1:1363-4013 GCA_030538175.1 Propionibacteriaceae bacterium
ATCAGCGTCAACCTTGCCGGCATCAGCGGACTCCTCGGTCACGATGGCCTGGCCCATGACCGCACGCACGAGGTGCGGCGAGGGCGCGGACGCCGAGGAGCCAGCCTCGGCGAGCTCCACCGAATCGAACATCTCCTGACCCATGATGCTGCGGCCACCCTCACCCGCGAGGATGAGTTCACGCGCAGCACCGCGGACGATACTTGCGGCAACCTTGCGAACGGTCTCCTCCGGCGCCAAGGCGGGAACCGCGGTCTCACCGGTCTCGGCAACATCCGCAGCCGTCTTGGTCGGGGTGGAGGAGGTGAACTTCTCATAGAAGAAGCCGTTCGGCTCGACGCCGATGCCCTTCACATGCTCGCGGACAGCTTCCACCATCGGCGGCGGACCGCAGAGATAGATGGAGGCATCGCCGGCGTGCAGATGCTCGGGGTCGATGATGCCCATGACGAAGCCCTTGTTCTTGGCCTTCGCATTGGGATCGGCGACGCAGTAGTCCCAGGAGAAGTTCGGCAGCTCCTTGGCCCACTGATCCAGCAGGTCGGTTTCCACGATGTCGTCATCGGTGTTGGCACCATAGACGAGGTGGAAGACGCGGGCGCTGCCGGTTTCCTTGACATGACGAAGCATCGACATGATCGGGGCCAGGCCGGTGCCACCGGCGACGAGCAGAACCGGACGCATCGCTTCGCGCAGGAAGAACGAGCCATGCGGACCGTTGAACTCGAACGTGTCGCCCACCTTGGCCGTCTTGTCGAGCCAGGTCGACATGAGACCGCCGGGAACGATCTTGATCTGGAACTCCAGTTCCTCGTCATCCGGGCCACTCGAGAACGAATAGGCACGGGTGTCATCGGAACCGGGCACCGCGATGTTGACGTATTGGCCGGGGAGGAAAGCAAGATCCGATCGGTTGGGGATCTTGACCTTCATCCGCACCACCAGGTCACCGGGGAACCTGTGCAGTTCGGTGACGGTCGCGGTGTAGTTGGCCGAGGTGGTCTTGGCAACGGCCGAGGAGGTCGGCACCTGGATCACCATGTCGGAGCGCGGCTTCGCCTGGCAGGTCAGCAGGAAGCCGTCCTCCCGCTCAGAAGCGCTCAGTGCGTCGTCAACGTAGGTCGTCTCGGGCATGTGGTATTCGCCCGATTCGTTGAAACACTTGCAGGCACCGCACGCGCCATCGTTGCAGTCGATCGGGATGTTGATCTTCTGCTGATAGGACGCATTCGCGATGGTCTGATTTTCCTTGACCCGAATGAATCGTGTCACACCATCCTCGAAGGACAGTGCCACCTTGTAGTCCGCCATTGGACCTCTCTCCTTTGGGTGAGTGTCCTGCGGATCAGATGTGGTAGATGTCCACCACGTGGTGGATGTAGTCGTTCTTCAGAATCACCGTCTTGCGTCGAATGATCGGCTGCTCGCCACCGAAATCGATGGTATAGAACGAGGTCCCGTAATAGGGGTCAACGTTGTTGTAGCGGTAATACATCGTGTGCCAGTTGAAGCGCACGTCGACCAGGTTGCCCCGACGCTCGATGATCTCCACGTTGGAGATGTTGTGCGAGGTGCGCGGCTCCGGGATGGAGGTCGCGCTCGAACGCTCGGTGCGGATGCGGAAGACGCGGTCCTCAAGGCCACCACGGTTGCCGTAGTAGAGGAGCGAGACTTCACGGTTGGGGTCGCTGGTCAGCTTGTCGTCATCGGCCCAGGTGGGCATCCAGAAGACAACGTCCTCGGAATAGCATTCCAGCCACGACTCGAACTCCCGGTCATCGAGATAGCGGGCCTCGCGATAGAGGAACTGCTCGATGGTGGTCTGATCGATGTTCACCTGATTGTCAACAGTGGTGTTGGTCATTTTTATATGAGTCCTTGACGTCGTTGTGTCGGCTCTGGATATTTCGGATCACATGTCCTGCGGAAGGACATGCTCGGACCCGCGCACGGCGGTCGCCGGGTTCTTGCCTTCCTGGGCGGCCTTCATGACCTGCAGCCAGTAGGCGTGCTGAACCGGGTAGAGACCCTCGTCCTCGTTGGTGGAACCGGAGGAGATGACTCCGTCCATGCCGAGGTCCTTGGCGAGCTCGTCCGGACCGGTGATCCACTGGGTCGAACCGCGGGACATGTCGTTCCACGGAGCAGCGGTCGCCTTGAAGGTGAACTGGCAGGCGCGGAACTCTTCCAGGTCATCCGGGGTAGCCATGCCGGAGGCGTTGAAGAAGTCCTCATACTGACGGATGCGGCCGGCGCGGGCCTCGTCGCTCTCACCCTTGGGCGCGATGCAATAGATCGTGACCTCGGTCTGATCCTGGGAGATCGGACGGAAGTGGCGGATCTGGGTGGAGAACTGGTCCATCAGATACACGTTCGGATAGAGGCAGAGGTTGCGCGAGCCCTTGACCATGAACTCGCCCTTGGCCTTGCCGTGCTCCTCGACCAGCTTGTCGATGACCGGGTAGAGCGGACGATCCTCCGGGTTGGCCGCATAGGTCCACAGGCACAGGTGACCGTGCGGGAAGGACCAGTAGCCGCCACCCTGCTTGCCCCAGGAACCGGCGTTCAGCGTCTTGGTGGTGTTCTTCGACTCACCGGCGCCACGACGGGCGGTGGTGGCGGCGTAGTTCCAGTGGGTAGCGGTCACGTG
>JAUNUL010000279.1 GCA_030538175.1 Propionibacteriaceae bacterium
CCGGCAGGTATCCTCCGGCTGTATGACGGTCAATGAACATCTGGGCGAGGCCCTGCCGAGCGGCGAGGGCGCGGCCAGATCTGTCCCGAGGATCGCCGAGGCGGCCTTCGCAGGACGCCCCACACTGTTGCTGTTGCTCGGCCGCAACGGCGATGACGTGCATTCGGTCATCGACACGCTCGTGCGTCCTGTGGCTGCCAGCAGCGGTGTTTCCGACGGGCAGGTCCATGAAGTCGCCGGCCTTTCCTGGGAGCGCGACCTGGATTTTGCCGTCGTTGAGCGCCTCGGGCTCGACCGCGACGACCCCGTCCAATCACTGACCAAGCTGGTCACGGGGCCCACGATGGTCCTCGTCACCGAAGCCGCCGATGCCGACCCGGCCTCCTTGCGGGCGCTCTCCTCGGCGATGCACCGCTTGCGGGATCTGCCACTGCTCGTGCTGGTTGCCGGGACCGTCGACGACCCAACTCAGGAGGACGACAGCCCCCTGAGCGAACTGCGCCGGGCTCACCGTCGCTCCACGTCGCTCGTTGAAGCGCTCGACCCGCAGGGCGTCCGCGACTTCGCCTCCCGCCGAGGCATCGCGTTGGACGAGGGCGTCGCTCGGCGACTGGCCCGGCACACCGATGGCTCACCGTCCGCGATTGCGGAACTCATGGCGCATCACGATCCGGCGGCTTGGAAGGCCCCGGACTTCCAACTGCCCCCGACGCCCTCCGCTTTGGCCCGCATGCGTGCCAATCTCACGGCCACCGGACCCGAGGTCGCGGCGCTGGTGGAAGCCTGCGCGATCATCGGTCGCTGGGTGCCGATCGAAGAGGTCGGGGAGCTGGCGGGGCTCGACTATCCGCTGGACGTGCTCGACGCCGCGATCCAACAGAACCTGCTGCGGGTTCGGCGCGCCAGCCTCCGGCTGCTGGTCGGCTTTCCCAGTCGGATGGCGAGGGCTGCCGCGTACGAATCGATGGGGGTCGCCCGACAGCGGCAGCTACACGAACGCGCGGCGGCCCTCATGTCCGACGAGGGGCTGGCGCTGCGGCAGAAATCGATGGCAGCCGGCGGCCCGGATGAGACGGTCGCGGCACAGATCGAGGCGTACGCGGAGAAGTGCGCGGCAGACGGGGTCTGGGACACCGCGGGGGAAGCCTGGCTGGCGGCCAGCCGGCTGTCCGAGACCCAGCGGGATCTGACCCGCCGGCTGGTCGCCTGCGTCGATGCCAAGGTGAGTGCCGGCAATCTCTATGACGCTCTGGCGCTCATCCCGGAATTGGAACGCACGGAGGTCTCCGCCCAACGGGACGGGGTGCTCGGCTATCACCAACTGCTCCTCGGGCACCGGGACGAGGCGGACATGCTGCTGAACCGGGCCTGGGTGGGGGCGAAACAGCTGGACGACCCGGGCACGGAAGCTGTCATTGCCCATCGCCTTGCCCTGCACTCGCTCGTGGACTGGGATTCAGCCGGGCTGGTCACGTGGTGCGAGGCGGCCATGGCCGACCGGGAGAGTGTGCCTGGTTCGGAGGCGCTGACGATGTACGGTCTCGGGCTTGGCGGCATCGGCCGCACCGAGGAAGCGCTGCAGGTCTCTGCAGAGGCCACGGGGCGGATGCGGACCGGGGCCCAGGGCCAGCGAGCCCTGATGGGTCAGGGCTGGCTGCATCTCGCGCTCGACCGCGTACCACTCGCCGCACACGAGCTCGAAACCGCCGCCCCGACGTCCACCTGGCGCGGGTCTACTCGCATCTCGCTGTGGTCGAATGCCTGGCTGGCCCACGCCCGGATGGCGCTGGGAGATCTGGGCGCAGCGCAGTCAGCCGTCGACCGCGCCATCCCCCTGATGGAACAGTCGGGACAGAACATCATGGTGCCCCTGGTGCATTGGGCTGGCGCCCAGATCGCCGCGCTGCGGGGTGACCTGGACGCGGCCGAGCGGCACGCGGCACGGGCGGCCTCGGTGCGGACCGATTATCAGAGCATGCAGATCGCGGCCGCGATGGCGCGGGTGGCGGTCTCGATGGCGCGCAGCGACTACACGGGGGTGCTGCGGGCGTTCGAACAGTTGCGGATCGAAGACCTGCATCCCTCCATCCACGAGCCCGGCTTCTGGCCCTGGCACGATGCCTATGCGATCGCCCTCGTCGCGTCCGGTGAACGGGAGGCCGCTGATGCCTTCCTGCAACCGCACGAGGAGCTGGCAAAGGAACGCGGGCATCGCTCGACGATGGCCCGCCTCGGCGGCGCCCGTGGACGACTCCTGTTCGCCCAGGGGGACACGAACGCCGGTCGGGAGATCTTCGAGGCGTCGATCGGGCAAATCAGTGACCTCCCGCTGCCGCTGGTGCGGGCTCGGCTGCATTTCGAGTACGGCCAGGCGCTGCGCCGCATCGGCAAGCGTCGGGATGCCGAAGCGGAGCTCTATCGCGCGCGGCGTGGCTTCGCGGCGATGGGGGCCACCGGGTACGTCGACCGGTGCAACCGCGAGCTGAAGGCGGGCAGCCGCACCCGTGATGCGGACTCGCTGACCGACCTGACACCCCAGGAGCAGGCGGTCGTGGACCTTGTCCTGCAGGGGCTGACCAACCGGGAGGTGGCGGCGACCCTGTTCATCTCGGTGAAGACCGTGCAATATCACCTCACCCGCGTCTATTCGCGCCTCGGTGTGCGCTCGCGCTCCGAGCTCGCGGCGCTGCGTCTGGGCGGCTGACCGGGCGGCTGACGGCGCGTGCAGCGGCGATGCTTGTGATCGGATCCGGGCGGCGTCGTGGGGCCACACCTGCCTCGCATGGGGAGTTCACCGCTCGTTCGTGTCCTCGTAACCCGTGACGCCCCCAGTCATGGTCAGACTCGGGGCGTGCGCGTGTTCAACGGATGGTGGCGGTGGCTCGGCGGGATGGGCCTGTCCGCGGGTCTGTTGTTGGCGCTGCAGCAGGGCGGCAAGCAGCTGCTGACCCGGCAAGCCGCGGCGGCGCGAGAGATCATCTTCGCCCGGGCCATCGGCGACGTGGCGCCCAAGGGCGAGAAGGTCTATGGCCGCAAGCAGCCCGGGCGGCTCGAGCTCCTCGTCGTCGGGGATTCGATCGCCGCCGGCTTGGGGGCGGGGCGTCGCAAGGAGACGATCGGCGGCCGGATTGCCAAGGCGCTGTCCCGCCGGACGGGGAAGTCGGTCCACCTGTTCACTGCTGCGGTGGTCGGTGCCCAGACCACTGCCGTCCTCGACCAGATCGATCGCCTCCCCGCGGACTATCGGCCCGACCTTGCGATCGTCATCGTCGGCGGCAATGACGTGACCCATCGGGTGCCGACGTCCCGATCGGTGGCCGCCCTTGCCGAGGTGATTGAGCGGTTGCAGGCGCTGGGTGCCAACGTCGTCGTGGCGACCTGTCCCAACCTGGGCGCGATCCGTCCGCTTCGCCAGCCGTTGCGTACGCTCGCCGCGCGCCGCAGCGCCTTCCTCGCCACGGCCCAACGCAGGACTGCGCTCGCCCGTGGTGCCCATGCGGTGTCGCTCGGTCGTGTGGTGGGGCGGATCTTCCTGGCTGAACCCGAGACGATGCTGAGTCTGGATATGTTCCACCCGTCCCCGGGCGGGTATCGCCGGATCGCTCAGGCCTTGCTGCCGTCGGTGCTCGCAGCGGCGGGAGAGGACCAGGATCTCCCCAAGGGCCACTGGGCGCCCCGGCCCCCCAAGGTGGGATGATCGGGATCCAGAGCGTTCACGTGCGGGAGGCCTCGATGTCATATCCATCGCCCAACCAGGGGCCCGGTTATCCCGGCACGCACTACACCCCGGGTCCCGGCCCGATGCCACCGCCGCGCCCACCCGGCAACAAGACCCCCATCCTCCTCGGGGTGATTGCGGCCCTTGTGCTGGTGCTCGGGGTCATGGCCGCCTTGCTGGTGCGGGCACAGCTCTCCCCGGCTCGACCGGATTCGGGAACCCAGACCGCTGCACCGATGCCCACGACGCAGGACCCGGTGCCCACCGTGCCCACGCTGCCGCCCGA
>JAUNUL010000280.1 GCA_030538175.1 Propionibacteriaceae bacterium
ATGGATATCGATATGTCCGTCCTGCGCACCATCGAGAAGGACAAGGAGATTCCCCTCGACGTCCTCGTGACGGCGCTGGAAGAGGCGCTGCTGAACGCCTATGACAAGACCGAGCACCCGATTCGTGGTGCCCGGGTGACGCTGGACCGCAAATCCGGCCGGGTTCAGGTGATCGCCCCGGAACGCGACGAAGAGGGCAATGTCGTCGGTGAATACGACGATACCCCCGCCGACTTCGGCCGGGTGGCCGCGGCGACCGCGCGCCAGGTGATCTTCCAGCGGCTGCGTGATGCCCAGGACGAACAGAAATACGGCCATTTCGCCGGCGCCGAGGGCGACATCGTCGCCGGGGTCGTGCAGCAGGATCGTGATTCCCGCACGGTCCGGGTGGACTTGGGCTCGCTCGAGGCGATCCTGCCCCAGGCGGAGCAGGTGCCGGGTGAGGTGTACAGCCACGGCAAGCGCCTGCGCGTCTATGTGGTGACGGTGCGCAAGGAGCTGCGCGGTCCGCAGGTCGTGGTGTCGCGTACGCACCCGAACCTGGTCGAGCGGCTGTTCCGGCTCGAGGTGCCGGAGATCGAGGAGGGCGTCGTTGAGATCAAGGCGGTGGCCCGTGAAGCTGGACACCGCACCAAGATCGCGGTGATCTCCCACAACCCTGACGTTTCCGCCAAGGGTGCCTGCATCGGCCCGATGGGCCAGCGGGTCCGTGCGGTGATGAACGAGTTGAACGGCGAGAAGATCGACATCATCGACTGGTCGGAGGACCCGGCGCGTTTCGTCGGCCAGGCATTGTCGCCGGCCAAGGTGAGCAGTGTGCGCGTTGTGGATCCGGTGGCGCGGGCCGCCCGGGTCGTGGTGCCGGACTATCAGCTGTCGTTGGCGATCGGGCGGGAGGGCCAGAATGCCCGCCTCGCGGCCCGACTCACCGGGTGGCGGATTGACATCCGTTCGGATACCGAGCCGCCCGCCTGATCCCTCGGCGCTCTCTCCGGCCGACGACTCGGCGCTTGGTTGGCGGCTCGTCCGTCAACCAAGTACGCCGGGCGCCAGCACACCCAGCCCCGCCACCAGGCACACAATGGTGCCCAGCAGGAACACTGTGGTCCAGACTCGGGCGGGCACCCAGCTGATCCGGGCGAGTTGTCCCGCATCGGACGTGGGGGACGGGCGTTGCCACAGTTCCAGCACCGGTCGGGGAGCGGCGAGGAGCAGCGTCCACGTCACGAGGTAGGCGACCCAGGACTGTTGCACTGGTTCGAGGAACCACACGGCGCCGCCCACGGCGGCCAACCCGACGATCAGGACCAACAGCCCGAACAGGTTGCGGATCATCACCAGCATGAGGCTGAAGGCTGCGACGAGCAGCGCCAACAGCAGGGCCGCGCGTCCGGCTGCGAGCAGGGCCGAAGCGCCCAGCCCGACCAGGGCCGGTGCCAGATAGCCCGCCAGCAGCGTCGCCACCATCCCCGCGCCCCGCGGGCGGCCGCGCGACACGGTCAATCCAGAGGTATCGGAGTGCAATCGGATGCCGCTGAGTTGGCGCCCCGTGAACAGGGCGACAACGGCATGCCCGGCTTCATGGACGGTGGTGATCAGCATCCTCGTGGCCGGCCACGCGAGCACCACCAGAGCCAGGGCCAGGACACCCAGGATGGCAACGGTGACCGGCTCGGGCACAGGCTGGGTGGCCAGCACCCGATCCAGCAACGCCGACCACGAGAAGTTCACGCTCGACAACATACGTCTGTCGCCGAAACCGTCTGCCCCTGAAACAGGGCACGCAGCGAGCAGCCGAACCCCCGACCAGCATGCTGACCAGCCGAACCGGACACGGACGTGCGGGACTCCGGCAGATTTGGTGCGTACGGTTGCAGGGGTGAACCCCCAGCGGACCTGCGTCGGTTGCCGACAGCCAGCGGACCGGTCGGATCTTGTTCGACTGGTCGTCGATCCCACGGCCCAGGCCGTGGTCGTCGATGAACGACAGCGTCTGCCGGGTCGGGGTGCCTATGTCCATCCACGCCACGCGTGTGTGACCCTCGCGGTGCAGCGTCGGGCAGTGCCCAGGGCGCTCCGTGCACCCGGAATTGACACGGGTGCGTTGTCCGCGCTGGCAATCACTTATGCAAATTCCGAGGGAAGCGCCTAGAATGACCGATGCGCTCCTGCGCATTTCTGCGCGGGTGAGTGACCAGCGCTTCGCCGAATCCCCGGTGGAGCACCTATCAGAAGGTGGGCTCGACGCTCATGACCACTCGATGAGTACGCACCAATGAGCATGTTCGACAACTAACTGGTCCGCGCGCGGATGCGGACCTGAAGGAGAGTAGTGGCAAAGGTCCGTGTCTACGAGCTAGCGAAAGAGCTCGGACTCGAAAGCAAGCAAGTTCTGAAAACCCTGAACGACATGGGCGAATTCGTTCGCTCCGCGTCGTCCACCATCGAAGCACCCGTCGTTCGTCGCCTCCGCGACCGACTGGCCTCCGGTGGCGGTGGCGGCGGCTCCACCGAGGCACCGGCCTCCGGTGCGAAGCCCAGCGCCCCCCGCAAGGCAACTCCGGGCCCCCGGCCCGGTCCGCCCGCACCCAAGCCGGCCACGCCGGCCACCCCGTCTGTGCCCGGCACTGCGGCCGCGACTCCCGGTGCGCCCAGCCCGCGTACGCCGGCTCCCGGTCGGCCTGGTCCCACCCCCGGCCCGCGGCCCGCGCCGCGTGCACCCAAGCCGGTCGAACAGCCGACTGAGCCGCGCTCGACCGAGGAACGACCGGCTGCCGCGGCGCGTCCGACGACGCCCGGTCCGCGTCCGGCTGCGCCCGGCCGTCCTGCCGCGCCGAAGGCACCCGAAGCCCCGCGTCCGCCCGCAGGTGGCGACCGTGCGGCTGCTCCCGCGCCCCGTCCGGGTGGTCCGCGTCCGCCGGGTCCCGGTCCGCGGGCTCCGCAGGCACCCCGCCCTGGTTCGACCGGTGGTCTGCCGGGTGCTCCGCGTCCCCGTCCGGGCGCCCCTCGCCCTGGCAACAACCCGTTCGCCTCGTCCCAGGGCATGGGCACGCAGCGTCGTCGCCCCGAGGGCGCCGGCCGTCCTGATGCCCGCGGTGGCGACGCACGTCCGGGTGGTCCGCGTCCCGGCGGTGGTCGTGCTGACGGCCCCCGTCCCGGTGGGCCCCGTCCGGGCGCGCCGGCCGGTGTGCCCGGCATGCCGCGTCCCAACCCGGCGATGATGCCCAAGCAGAGCACTCTCGGTGGTCCGGCCACCCGTGGTCGTGGTGGCCCCGGTCGTGGTCGTCCCGGTGGAATGGGTCCCGGCGGTCCCGGTGGCGGTCCGCCCACCGGTGGTGGCGGTCGCGGTCGTGGTGGCCGTGGCGGCACCGGCACCCAGGGCGCGTTCGGCCGTGGCGGCCAGCAGCGTCGGGGGCGCAAGTCCAAGAAGCAGCGTCGTCAAGAGTTCGATCAGATGGAGGCCCCGTCGATCGGTGGCGTCCGGATCCGTCAGGGCGATGGTGCGACCGTGCGCCTGCGCCGTGGCGCATCGCTGACCGATCTGGCCGAGAAGATCAATGTCGACGCGGCACAGCTCGTGCAGGTGTTGTTCAGCCTCGGCGAGATGGTCACCGCCACCCAATCGGTGAACGACGACACCCTGCAGTTGCTGGGTGCCGAGTTGAACTACAACATCCAGGTCGTCTCGCCCGAAGACGAGGATCGCGAGCTGCTCGAGCGGTTCGACCTCGAATTCGGTGAGGACGAGGGTGATGAGGACGACCTCGCGGATCGCCCGCCGGTGGTCACCGTCATGGGTCACGTCGACCACGGCAAGACCCGCCTGCTGGACACGCTTCGCAAGGCGAACGTGGCTGGCGGCGAAGCCGGTGGCATCACCCAGACGATCGGTGCCTATCAGGTCAAGACCAAGGTCGATGAGAACGAGCGTCGCATCACCTTCATCGACACCCCGGGTCACGAGGCGTTCACCGCCATGCGTGCCCGTGGTGCCAAGTCGACCG
>JAUNUL010000281.1 GCA_030538175.1 Propionibacteriaceae bacterium
GTCCGCCTCGCGGCCCTGATGGGTCTGCCCGTCACCTATGTCTGGACCCACGACTCCATCGGCGTCGGCGAGGATGGCCCGACCCACCAACCGGTCGAGCATCTGACGGCACTGCGGGCGATTCCGGGTCTGGACATCGTGCGTCCCGCGGACGGCAATGAGACCGTGGCCGCCTGGCGCGCGATTCTCGCCCACACTGATCGCCCGGCCGCGCTGGCATTGACCCGCCAGAACGTGCCCACGTTCCCCCGCGGCACCGATGGATTCGCCGATCTCACCGGTGTCGCCAAGGGCGGCTATGTGCTCAAGGACTCCTCGGGCGACCCCGAGGTGATCCTGATCGCGACCGGCTCGGAGGTGCAGCTCGCGGTGGCCGCAGCTGACCGTCTGGCCGAGCAGGGCACCCGGGCCCGCGTGGTGTCCATGCCCTGCCGCGAATGGTTCGACGAGCAGGACGACAGCTATCGCGAGTCGGTCATTCCGCCGCAGGTTCGCGCCCGGGTCACCGTGGAGGCAGGCAGCGCGATGTCCTGGCAGGACCTGCTGGGCGATGCTGGACGCGCCGTGAGCCTTGAGCACTATGGCGCCTCTGCTGCCGGTGCCGTGCTGTTCGAGAAGCTCGGGTTCACCGCCGATGCGGTCGTCGCTGCCGCCAAGGCCTCGCTGGCCGCCGCCGGCAGCCAGACCGCCACCCTCCCCCGCCGTGCCGCAGGCCGGATCGGCACCGCCGATCAGCACCTGGCCGGCTGACTCTTCTGCACCCATCCCCTTCGACCATCCGAGGACTCATCGACATGAACCTTCGCCTCAAGAACCTCGCTGATGCCGGCATCTCCATCTGGCTCGACGACCTGTCGCGTCAACGGCTGACCTCCGGCAACCTCGCCCAACTGATCACCGACAGCTCGGTGAGTGGAGTCACGACCAATCCGACGATCTTCGCTGCCGCCCTGGCCCAGGGTGACTCCTATGACGCACAGGCCGCTGAGCTCAAGGCCGGTGGCACGGACCTTGATGCCACGATCAAGGCCCTGACCACGACTGATGTGCGTGATGCCTGCGACCTGTTCGCGGATCTGTACGCCAACTCCGGCGGCTATGACGGCCGTGTCTCGATCGAGGTCGAGCCCGGCCTCGCGCGGGACACCGAGGCGACCGTCGCCCAGGCCAAGGAGCTCTTCGACCTCGTGGGCCGGGAGAACGTGCTGATCAAGATCCCCGCGACCTTGGAGGGCCTGCCCGCCATCACTGCGACCATCGCCCAGGGGATCTCGGTCAACGTGACCCTGATCTTTGCACTGGATCGCTATGACGCGGTGATCGAGGCCTATCTCACCGGTCTGGAGCAGGCCGCGGAGAATGGCCTCGACCTGTCCAAGATCCACTCGGTCGCATCGTTCTTCGTGTCCCGCGTGGACAGTGAGGTCGACAAGCGTCTCGGCGCGATCGGCACCGACGACGCGCTCGCTCTCAAGGGCAAGGCAGCGATCGCCAACGCACGGCTCGCTTATGAACTCTATGCGCAGCGGTTCGCCGAGCCACGGTTCGAGGCATTGAAGGCCAAGGGCGCGAACCAGCAGCGTCCGCTGTGGGCGTCCACGGGTGTCAAGGACCCGGCTTATCCCGACACGATGTATGTCGCTGAGCTGATCGCCGCACCCTGCGTGAACACGATGCCCGAGAAGACGATGGAGGCCTTCGCAGATCACGGAGAGGTCGTCGGCGACACCATCACCGGCAACCTCGATGATGCGCGGGCCACCATGGCGGCGTTGAGCGCTGTTGGCGTCGACATGGCCGATGTGGTGAAGGTCCTGGAGGACGAAGGGGTCGACAAGTTCGTCGTCAGTTGGGATGAACTCGTGGCAACCGTCCAAGGGGCACTCGAGCGTCTGTGACAGGCTCTGGGGCAAAGGGGGACCCTGGATGACGGTGATTGTGACCGGTCGGGACCGTGCGGCGTTGGTGCGCACGGTCGCCCGCCGGATGGAGTCGTTCCTGGTGCGCCAGCAGGCTGAGTTGGATCGCGTCATCCACCTCTGTCTAACTGGCGGCCGGGTGGCACACGAGGTCTATCGCCAAGTGTCCATCGACGAGATCTATCGCCAGGTTTCGGCGAGCTCTCCGCCCGGAATCAACTGGGCCCAGCTGGCGCTGTGGTGGGGGGATGAGCGTTTCGTCCCCCTCGGCAGCACCGATCGCAACGCTGGCCAGGCACTCGCAACGCTGGCCAGCGCCATCCCCCTGGATCGAGCCCTGATCCATCCCATGCCGTCCTCCAGTGGTGCGGCCGATGACATCCGCACAGCAGCACAGAATTACGCCACCGAGCTGGGCGACACGCGCTTCGATCTGTGCCTGCTGGGCATGGGTGAGGACGGGCACGTCGCGTCGTTGTTCCCGGGACACCCGGCGTACGATCCGACGACGACGGCCAAGGTCGTGGCGGTGACCGACTCACCGAAGCCACCACCCGAGCGAATCTCGTTGACGTTGCCCGTCCTCAACGCCAGCGATGAGGTCTGGATGCTCGTAGCGGGCCGCGACAAGGCGGATGCCGTCGCCCGGGCCATCCAGCGGGACCCTGACCTGCCCGCAGGTCAGGTGGCGGGCAGACGGCGCACGGTCTGGTTCCTGGACCAGGACGCCGCATCCGCCCTCAGTTGATCAATAGATGACTTCGCCGCGTGCCCGACGCTGGCGCAGGGTCTCCAACGCCTCGGTCAGGATCGCGTCGGCCTCCGAGTCGGAGCGGCGCTCCTTCACGTACGCCAAGTGCGTCTTGTAGGGCTGGATTTTCGGCGGCGGCGGCGGGTTCTCGGAGTCGAGGTTGGCGGGCATGCCACAACGGGGGCAATCCCACTGCTCCGGGACCTGCGCATCCGCAGCAAAGGCCGGGCGCGTCTCATGCTGGTTCGAGCAGAAATAGGAGACATAGAGCCGCGGTGCGGCGTCTCCCCGCTCGGCCTCGCCCATGGGACCGGCTCCGACACGGCTGCCACGAATGGCACTCCCACCTACCACAGTAGATCTCCCTTGATGGTTGGCCCGGCACCGCCGGATCCTGTTAACCCGACCAGTGGCCGAAGTTGGTCTTGCAGCCCGGCTACGGCGCCGGAAGGTGTTGTGTCCCCGAACGCGGGGAAGGCCTGACGCTTCCCGTCAGCTGGTGAACTTATAGAGCGCCAGCAGCCCGAGGATGCAGGCCAGCCAGATCAGACCGACGATGATCGTCAAGCGGTCGAGGTTGCGCTCAGCGATCGACGTCCCTCCCAGCGAGGTCGACATGCCGCCACCGAACAGATCCGACATGCCACCGCCCCGGCCCTTGTGCAGCAGCACGGTCAGGGCGAGTATCAGACTGGTGATGGCCAGCAACACTGACAACGTCAGGATGGGCCAGGACATGGCCAGGGGCGCAAGAATCACGGCGCAACCTTAACCCTCGCGGGTTCGATTCCCAAAACCCCACACACCACGTGGGACGCGGGTGATGGAAATGACAGCGGCCGTCGCAAACCCCTCCGACGAGAGGTCTGCGACGGCCACCATTGCCTGTGCTCTCACCCAGCCGTTCCTCGGCCGGGCAGACCGTGGCAGGTATCAGGCGTAGAACGTGGCGATCTTCGCGAAGTCCTCAGCCTTGAGGCTGGCACCTCCGACCAAGCAGCCATCAACATCGGGCATGGCCATGATGTCGGCGACGTTGCCCGCGTTGACCGAGCCGCCGTACTGGATCCGCACGGCGTCGGCGATGTCGATATGCCGCTCCTCGGCGATGAACCGGCGGATGGCCCCGCACACCTCCTGTGCGTCATCCGGAGTCGCAACCTCACCGGTGCCGATGGCCCAGACGGGCTCATAGGCGATGACCACGGTCGCGAGCTGCTCCGAGGGGAGACCCCGCAGCGAGCCCTGGACCTGTTCGAGGGTGTAGGGCACGTGGGTGCCCTCCTTGCGGATGTCGAGCCCCTCCCCCACGCACACGATCGGGAT
>JAUNUL010000282.1 GCA_030538175.1 Propionibacteriaceae bacterium
CACAGTA
Organism: Propionibacteriaceae bacterium; assembly: GCA_030538175.1. Classification (GTDB taxonomy): domain Bacteria; phylum Actinomycetota; class Actinomycetes; order Propionibacteriales; family Propionibacteriaceae; genus Enemella. The sequence goes on from JAUNUL010000282.1 coordinate 8, forward strand.
CGCATGTCCACCCATCATGCCTATCCATTTCCTACGCATTCGCAGCAGTCGATTGAGTCTTCACTCGACCCCTCTTCTGAGGAATGATTTCTATTGCAGGGCCAAATAGGCACCGCGACATGAGGACATCTGAGGAGTTGAGAAATGGATTCGGAAGAGTCTCTCAAAGAAGAATTCATCCGCGGTTACACCGGGGTCCTGGTTTCATCATGGTCCGATTCTGCGTACGCCTCCCGTCTGGAGAATGATCCAGAAAGGGCCGTACGCGAGGCAGGACTTGAATTGCCACCGGGCGTACGCGTCGATTTGGTCCGGGAACCGGCACGCACGGATGATCGGCCGTCCAGTGAATGCCTGGACGAACAGTTCGACCTCTGGAAGGACGGCCTCCGGAGTGGCACGGTCGTGCTGCACGTGCCCCACACCCCCGTGGTCGATGCCGGGAGCCTTTCCCTGAGCGAACTCGAGCAGGTTTCCGGTGGCGGGGCGATCTATTGCTGCTGCTGCCCCTGCAGCTGCTCCCTTTAAGTTTTCTCCTGCTTCGTAACGCAGCGGAGAAATAGATCTGAATCGCAGATCACCACACACCGCGTTCTCTATTCAGGGACGCACAACACAGGAGAAAGTCATGGCACAGTCCGTCGAGCAGTTCACCGAGGCCTACACCAAGCTGCTGGTCGCATCCTGGAGCGACGAGAGCTTCGCACAGCGCCTGCGCGCCACCCCCGAGGCCGTCGCCCGCGAGGTTGGCCTCGAGATCCCCGAGGGCACCACGGTCGCGGTCGTCGAGCCGACCGAGCCGGGCAACCAGGATCTCGCCGAATAACACCGTCAGTTCGAAGAGGGCGCTCAGGCCGGCCACGTTGACCTGATCGTCCCCGGCGCCCCGATGGTCGACATGCAGAACCTCACCGAGAACGAGCTCGCCGAGGTTGCCGGCGGCGTCTATTGCTGCTGCTGCTGCCCCTGCTGCTGCTGCGGCTGAACCCGGAGTTTCGAGCACGTCGCGGGCGTCGCGCGCCCCGGGGGTTACCCCACCCCGGGCCACGCGCGACACCCCCACAGAAGGCCGGATGGGGACACACCCGTCCGGGCCTTCTGCATGCGCAGGGATCGCGCGACCCCACACGCGCTCATGCCCTCAATTTGACCCCCAACAAACTTAGGCTCAAGTCTTGAGAAAACTGATCGGATTCCAGGATTGACCGCACGGTAGGAAATAGAGTGCCGACGTGACCTCTGAGCAGTCCCCCACCCCCCTCACGGACCGCGACACCGCCAGGCTCCACATTGCCACCCTCCGCGGACGGAGCATCCGCGGCGCGGCGCGGCGCCTGTTCAACGAGCAACCACCGCGATCGGTCGCCCTGATCGAGTTGGAGCGCAGCGATGAAGACACGATCGACGCAGTCGTCCAAGCACCCCGCGAGACAGCGGAGCGGCTGACCCTGGACGACCTGCCCACCACTCTGCGGCGACAGGGCACCCAGGCCGCCGTGCTCTATTCCGATGAGACGATCGACAGCCTGCACAACGAGCACCTTGTCGAAATCGACGAAGCGATCGCCACCATGGTGCGTGATGGCATTGACGTGGGTTTGCTTGCCGCGGAGCCGGAACACGGCCTGCAGGCTCTGCAACGTCAATGCGACCACAACCCGGATCTTGAGATCTTGATCGCCGATCAGGAAGTCTGCCTGCAGCAGTTTCTGGAACGGCAACTCGGATCCTCGATCAGCGAGCATCGCGAGCTGCTGAGCTCAGTCCTGGGCACCAGTGTCACCCTTGCCCAGGAGCTGTGTGCGCAGCTGTCCCCGTGGAGCAGCGGAACAGCCTTGCCGGTTGAAATCGTGCGGGAAGCGTTGGGCCGCGCCTTCGTCACCGCCCTCGAACGGACGTGCACCACGCCGTCGGAATTGGGCACCGCCCTGATCCATTTGACGCTCGGGCCTGCGCCACTGTCCCAGGTCCGGTCCCACAGCCAACGGCTGGCAGCCGCCGCTGAGGTGTCCGATCGCCTGCTCAAGGCCGGCTTCATCACCTATGGACCAACGGTCGCCGACATCGTCGGCGCTGGACTCCGGTCGACAGCAGACCCCACGCTTCGCGAGGCCGTGGCGCGGGAGGCAGCCCAGCTCTGCCTGGACGCCAACCTGGCCTGCGATGCCGTGATGTCGGTGCTGCATTCGATCTGCGTGACCTCGGGCGGCCGGGCCGTGGATGCTGCATTCGGCGTGCTGAACTGTCTGGAGCCTGACCAGCGGGCCACCGCCTTGGGCCCCTTCCTCAGCGCGACGAGCAACCTCGACGAACTCGCCGGAGCTGTCGTGGCGGTGCTCGGAGACCGCGTCGACGTGTGGCTGCCGGCACTGCAGTGTGTGACCGACGAAGCGGATACCTTCTCGCCTTTCCATTACACCTCGCTGTTGACCGCTCTCGAATACCCGGAGTTGTCCCTCGCTTGGGCCCAGTCGGCACTTGTTGCTGCCCCGCCCCAATCCTCGACGTGGATCACCGCCGCGGTCGTGGGTTGTGTGGTCGGCATGGCCAGCCCCGCTGCCTCCGCCGGGCCGCTGCCAGAGGAGCTCATCGAACGCCGGATCGCCGACACCACGCACCAGGGCCGCCACGTGATCGCCACGGTGCGCACGCTGCTCGATGCATTCACGGCAGCTGCGGATGAGGCGGCGATCATCGCGTTGGCCGAGCAAGTGGACGATCTGAGGCTGGAAGGCTGGCAGGCAGGCCTCGGTGTGCTCGTTGCGGTGGCTTGCCTGGCGATCGACCAGTCCGCCCTCGCGGAACGCTGGACGTGGCTGGTCATCTCCCACCATGACGCCGACAGCGTCGACCACGGCTGCGCGTTGCTCATCAAGGCCGGATGCGACGAACAGCGCGGGAACTCGACCAGCGCACGCCGCGCAGCCGATCAGGCGCTGAACACCTTCAAGCGCAACGGCGCCGCCGCTTTCGCAGCCATCGCCGGCCTCGCGACCATCCGCGCCGGCAACACCTCGGTCCAGCCCCAAGAGTTCAAGATCCCTTCCGGGGCCCACCCCATCCTTATTGCGCTCCACCACTACCTGGTCGCGCTCACGACCTTCGACTCAGTCGAGTCGGGCGAGTGCCCGCAGGTGATCAACGTGCTGTTCGATGTGGGTCGGCGCCTGCGGCAAGCGAATATCGATAATCCTGTCGCCATCCGGTGGCGGCAGCGCCTGGTTGCCCTGTGTCACGAATACAACGAGGCAGCAATCGCCGAGTGCGTTGAAAACGACCTGCGGCGCGATGAGGGGCTCTGGGATCAGCGGAACCCCCTGTCCGCCCAAGCCCGGCGGGGCCGGGACAACGGGCCGATACACCCGGCTCCGACTGCGCCAGATCTGTCGATCCTGAGCAAGTCCGAGCTGCGCGTGGTCGAACGCATTGCCGCGGGTGACACCAACCCCCAGGCGGCGGACGCCCTGTTCCTGAGCAAACGCACCGTGGACACGCATCTGCGCAACATCTATCGACGCCTGGGCATCACCTCACGCGAGGAACTCAAAACCCTCGCAGTGAACGGCGTGCCCGGCGCCGACACCGGTGCCGTCAGCGAGGACGCTGCGCCTGCCCGCGGCTCGGACGAGTGACGTTGACGCTGACCTAGGGTTCAGGACATGTCTGTTCTGGAAATTGCCCATATCACCGTCTCCCCTGGCAGCGGTGAGGACTTCATCGCTGCGTACCGTCAGGGACGCCACCTCCTCACCGACCTTGCCGAATGCCAGCGCGTCACGATGACGCAGGGCGTCGAGTCCCCGGACACGTTCCGGCTTCTCGTCGAATGGGACAGCGTGGAGGCGCACCTGGAGAAGTTCCGCAACGACGCCGAGCGCTACAGCCAGTGGCGCGGGCTCATCGGTCCCTTCTTCGCCGAACCGCCCGTGGTTGAGCACTACGTGGACGTCGACACCGATCGCTGACCTGCCCGGCCAGCACTTCCCTAC
>JAUNUL010000283.1 GCA_030538175.1 Propionibacteriaceae bacterium
GGGCGGGAGTGCCACCCGTTGGGAAGCGGGTGGGGTTCCGGGCAGGACGGACGCAGCGGTTGGGAAGCTGCTGGGCGCGACTCGGTCCCGGTTGGGAAGCGGTGACTCTCCCCCAGCTCCCCGAACGTAAACCGGTCGTGCGCGGCCGCACAACGAGCGGGTGACGGCAACGCCGCCCGCAAGAAGGCGGACTGCCGCCGAAGGGGAAGACTGTGAAGTTGCTACGCCGTGCGCGTTCGGCAACCGCTCTCGGAGCGGTCGCCATCATGATCACCACGTTCGGAGCTGTTGGCAGCATCGCCTATAGCGCCTCCGCCACCGCTGACCCGTTCAGCGTGGTCGCAAACTCGGGGCTCAACGTCCGCTCTGGACCGGGCCTGAACCACCGCGTTCTCGGCGTACTGCCGACGAACGCGCGGATCGACTCGACCGGCCCCGCCCGCGATGGCTGGATGCCGATCACCTACCAGGGCGGCCAAGGCTGGGTCTCCGATGCCTATCTGAACGCCATCGGCGCAGGGAACACGCCCAGCGCGGCGATCCCCGCCACGCGCGGAACCGCGTACACCACCGCCCCGCTCAACGTCCGCACCGGCGCCGGACTGACCTTCCGGGTGGAGACGGTCCTGGACCTCGGCACCAAGGTCGAGACGACCGGTGTCGAGGCCGACAGCTATGCACAGATCGTCCATGGCGGGGCACTGCGCTGGGTGTCGAAGACCTATCTGAGCCAGACCGCTCCGGAGACCCCGAAGCCCGCGGCCCCCGGCCTGCCCGCGGTCAAGAGCACGGCGACCGCCACCTCGGAGCTGCTCGTCCGCAGTTCCGCCGGTGACGACTTCGAGGTCATCGCGACCGTCCCGGCCGGCAGCAAGCTCAGCCTGACCGGCGTGGCCCAAAGCGGTCGCACGCAGGTCGTGCACGAGGGCCAGGTCGCCTGGGTGAACAGCCTGTACCTCAGCGGCTCCTCCAACGTCCCCAAGCCACCGACCGCGGCGCTGCCCCGGACGATCGGCAAGACGTACGCCACCGCCGACCTGCTGCTGCGGGACAGCCCGGAGGCGCAGTTCGTGAGCTATGGCACTGCCCCGACCGGATCGACCATCGAGGTCACCGGACGCAACATCAACGGCATGGCCGAGATCGTGCACAAGGGCACGGTCCGCTGGGTCACGGCGCGGTACCTCAGCGCCACCGCCCCTGACACCACCAAGGCCCCTGCCGCGACACCGGTGAAGAACAGCAGTTCCGCAGCGGCGAACCTCTCCGGCACGACGACCACGAAGAGCAGCGACACCAGCAAGAGCAGCGCGTCGACCGGCTCGAGCTCAAACACCTCGTCCCGGTTCAACCTGCCGAACCTGACCGCCAGCTCGCGCACTCTGTTGGGGAAGTTGGAGTCCCGGTTCCCCGAAGTCCGCACGATCTACGGCGTACGCCAGGATCCCCTGCCCGACCACCCCTCCGGGCGGGCGCTGGACATCATGGTCTATTCGAACGAAGCCCTTGGCGACCGCGTGGCCGAGTGGACGCGGGAGAACGCCCAGGAACTGAACATCGACTACATCATCTGGAACCAGCGCATCTGGTCAGTGGCCCGCTCCAGCGAGGGCTGGCGGCACATGGCGGACCGCGGCTCGGTCACTGCGAACCACCGCGACCACGTGCACATCACGGTCAAGCGCTGAACCTGGCCACCCGAGCATGGTCAGGCGCTGAGCGTGATCCTGCGACCATCTGTGGAGCCTGACATGGCGAGCACGGTCAAACGGCGGGTCCGGATAGTCCACTCCGGGCCGCCGTTTGGCCAATCGGCACGTCCTCCGCTTATAGTTGACCAGTCCGGTCTGATCCGGACGGGTCCCCATCGTCTAGTGGCCTAGGACACCGCCCTTTCAAGGCGGCAGCGCGGGTTCGAATCCCGTTGGGGATACAAACGCCGGAATCCTTTTTTCGTAAAGGGATTCCGGCTTTTCCAGTTCCTGGCACGGGGTCGGCGCTGTCAGCCGATCTGACCCGAGAGTGACACCGAGGCGTCGAGGCTTGCGGGGTCACTTGGCCCCGAAACCAGACGAAATACGGCGTCAGGCGCAATAGTTGCGTTCGCCCCCGTATTACGTCAGGTTTCGGGGGCTTGCGTACGCAAACACCGCTGAGCGCACGCCGCAGCACCCTGCGTAACGACGACGGTTCGATAAGGTGGCGAGAAAGCCGCCGCGCGTGCGGGAGGTCCGGGGAGGGAAGCAGGCATGACCGACGACCTGGTCGTTCTGGTCGATGACGACGGTCGGGACGCCGGCAGTGCCCCCCGGCTCGAGATCCATGGCCCCGACACCCCGCTACACCGGGCGTTCTCCCTGTTCCTGTTCGGCGACGACGGCCGGCTCCTGCTGACCCGACGTGCCCTGACCAAGATCACCTGGCCGGGCGTGTGGACGAATAGCTGCTGCGGCCATCCGAAGCCCGGTGAGACCTATCCCGACGCGATCCGGCGCCGCGTCCAGGAAGAGTTGGGGGTCGGCGTACGCGACCTCCGCATCGCCCTGCCCGATTTCGCGTACCGCGCCACCGATTTCAGCGGCATCGTCGAGAACGAGGTCTGCCCGGTCTATGTCGGCCGGATCGTCGGCAACCTCGACCCCGACCCGAGCGAGGTCATGGACCACCAGTGGGTCGAATGGGCGGATTACGTGTCGGCCGCTGAGCGTACGCCGGGCCTGATCTCCCCCTGGAACGCGCTGCAGGTCCCGCAGCTGGCCGGAATCATGGATGGCTTGCTGGCAACCGGCCAGTCCCGCGCGGCACGGCGTACGCCGACGGCGGAGGACACACTTGCCCGCGTCGACGCACTCCTGCAAGAAGAAGCGACCCAGCTGGAGACGTTGTGGCACGCCGCCGTGCCGACCCCGCCCGTGGACATCCTCGGCGATGAGGACCTGCCCGGCTGGTTGCGGACGATGCTGCTGCAGGGCGGCAAGCGCCTGCGCCCGGCCATGTGCCACTGGGGTTTCGTGGCTGCCGGGGGGACGGAGAGCGATGCGGGCTATGCGGATGTGGTACGCGTCGCTGCTGCCCTGGAGACCCTGCACATCTTCGGCCTGATCCACGACGACATCATGGACCGCTCCGAAACCCGGCGTGGTCAGCCAACCGCCCATGTGCGTGCCGCCCGGCTGCACCGGGACGCCGGGGGTGACGGCTCAGCGGGGCTGTTCGGCACGTCGATCGCGATCCTGCTCGGCGATCTCGCCCATGCCGAGGCAGACCGGCTGGCCGATGGGCTGCCGGAGACGTTGCGGCGGATGTGGTACGAGCTGACGATCGAGCTCATCGCCGGCCAGCGCACCGACCTCACCGGAGCCGCAGCCCATCGTCGCGACCTTGACCACGCGATCACGATCGCGCGACTCAAGTCGGGCTCGTATACCGTCGAGCGCCCCCTGCAACTCGGCGCCGAAGCTGCGGGCGCATCCCCGGACGCGAGGGCCAGCCTCGCTCGGTACGGGCGCCGCATCGGTGCTGTATTCGCGCTCCGCGACGACTATCTGGGGATCTGGGGCGATCCCGAGACAACCGGGAAACCCGCAGGCGATGACCTGCGCAACGGCAAAGCCACCACCGTGCTGGGGCTGGCCACATCCGCGCTGACCGGCCCTGCCGCCGCTGCCCTGGCGCGGGTCGGGACCGAAGCCGCGACCGAGGACGACATCACGTTCCTTCAGGCAGCGTTGACCGAGGCCGGCGTCCGCGACCGTGTGGAGGGGATGATCCGCGAGGGCGTCGACGCCGCCGTCGCCACCCTCAACCCCGCGCACCTCGAACCAGACGGCATCCGCGGCCTCGCCGCGATGGCGGAACGGGTGGCCTGGCGAGACCGCTAGGTGTTTGCAGGGACCAAACGGGGGCGCTCACTCCGCGGGGCTGTATCCATGCGGGGGGCGACCCCCGCACCCCCGCGCTCGCTCCTCGTTCTTCGCGTCGTCGT
>JAUNUL010000284.1 GCA_030538175.1 Propionibacteriaceae bacterium
AGTCCTGGTGTGCATAGGCCTGGGGTGCGATGGGCGGCCCGTTCGGGAGGGGTGAACCGAAGTGCTGGCCCGCCGGCGTCAGCTTCTCCGGCGGCAGATAGGTGAAGCGGCGCAACACCGCTTCCATCGGGCCGGGCTGTCCGCGCCACTCAAGGATCGCAGCGAGCGCGATCGAGAGCGCCCAGATGCCGAGGGAGATCAGCACAGCCCCGGTGGTGTTGATCTGCTCGCCCAACCCCAGGCCCCAGGCGGCGAGCAGGGGGGCGAAGATGACCGACTGCAGCAGATAGAACGTCAGCGAGCGTTTGCCGACCGCGGCGAGTAATCGAGCGGCCAGGCCCGGCGCGCGGGACCCCGATCGGTAGCGGGCGGCGATGAGAGCGATGACTGCGGCGTACCCCAATCCTGCAGCCGTGCCGCCCACATAGTTGAGCGACATGTAGCCCATGCTCACGCCAGGGGAAAGTATCGGACGACCCAGGTGTTCCAGGGCCACCGGGATGCCAGACAGCCACCCGAGGGCGATCCCGCCGACGGCGACCTTCGTCAGTAGTGGGCGCCACCGCTCGGGCTCCTCGAGCACTCCGTAGCGGGCGGCGATCCAGGCCAGCAGGATGGCGGCCGGGATGACCCCGGTGAAGATCAGGGTTGGTGAGACGGCCAGCCAGAAGGCGAGTCGGACCAGCATCGCCACCCAATAGGGCGTGATTCCGCTGGCGGCGTCGGCGAGCGGGAAGTCCATCCCGGAGTCCGCTCCGGTGATGTCAAAGCCGCTGCTCTCCAGGGAGGCGAGGGTGGCCATCCCGCTCACGCCACCGACCAGCGCAAGGCCGACCAGGATGGAGACGAGGATCCACAGGGTCTTGTTGCGGGCTTCGAACAGGAGCATCAACAGGAGCCCGAGCACCGCATAGGCACCAAGGATGTCACCGCCGAACAGCAGCAGCGCGTGCAGCAGACCCAGCAGGAGCATGCCGACATGTCGGCGGCGCAGCATGCGTTTGATATCCCGCGGCACGATGCCCCGGGCAGCCCGGCTGCGGGCGAACTGGACCATGCCATAGCCGAACAGGAAAGCGAACAGCGGCAGGATCCGGCCATCCACGGCGATCGCCATCACCACGCGAATCACCTGGTCGAGCTGGCTGCCATCGGTCGGATGCGGGCTGGCCATCGAACCAGAGTGTCCCCACAGATACCACGTGCTGTTCGCGATCGCGATCAACAACAGCATCAACCCCCGCCCGAGGTCGGGAGCAAGCGAGCGTTCCCGGGCGGGGGGCGTCCCAGGCGCGGGAGCCGGGGCTGGGGGTGGCGGAGGCGGGGCCAGTGGGGGAGGGGAACTGGTCATGCATCGACCCTAGACGGCGGGACTGACAGTTGTTGACGATGATTGATCCATGACGCCGCACATCACCTGGAATTGGCCGGAGACCGCGATCGAACTGGCGGTGCTCGTGGTCGTGGCGCTGGTGATCCACCGCGTGGTCAACCATGCGATCAAGGTCATCGTGCGCGCGTCGGTAGCCCGATCCGAGGCGAGGTTGGCTGATGCGGACAGCCGCACCGCCCGGATCCTTGCCGGGGTGACCGGCATCTCGAATGCCCGGCATCGGGCCCGGACCGAAACCCTGGGCTCGCTGCTGCGCAGCGTCAACGCGGTCGTCGTGCTGGTCGTGTCGGTGATGATGATCCTGCGGGCGCTCGGCATCCCGCTCACCCCGCTGATCGCATCCGCGGGCATCGGCGGTGTGGCGCTGGGCTTCGGCGCGCAGAGCCTGGTCAAGGACTATCTGTCCGGCATCTTCATGATTCTCGAGGACCAATTCGGGGTCGGCGACATCGTCGACCTCGGCGAGGCAAAGGGCACCATCGAGGAGGTGGGGTTGCGGATCACCCGGCTCAGGGATGCGACGGGTCAGGTGTGGTATGTCCGCAACGGCGAGATTCTGCGCGTCGGCAACCTCTCCCAGGGCTGGTCGACGGCCGCCGTCACGGTTCCGGTCGCGATCAGCTCCGATCCGGTCAAGGTGTTGGCGGTGCTGGAGGAGACGATGGCTGAGATCTATGCCGATGAGGAGTTCGCCGAGGTGTTGTTGGCGGAGCCAACCGTGGCCGGCATCGACGCGGTCAGCGGCGGGACCATGAGCGCCAAGATCTTCGCCAAATGCGCACCGAATCAGCACTGGGGGGTCCAGCGCGAGATCCTCGAGCGATCGGTGATCGCCTTGCGCCACGCAGGAATCCGGGGGCCGGTTGTGTCGTACTTGCCGGGTGATGATGGTGGGAGCCACAGCATCTGAGGGGTCCCCTCGCGAAATCTGAGGGGCCCGGTCGTGAACGTGTCAGTGGCGGCGGATACGGTGGTTTATGTCGTTTTCATAACGGCTCGGCCCGAGGCATGAGCCCGATGTCATAGGTCGAATCTATCCCCGGCATCCACACAATCAATCGATTCTGCCTTTCAAAGTGATGGACTTTGATATAAGCTATGAATCGTAGCCGGGGGGAACAAAGACGCTCCCCGGGCAACCACCAAGAATTGAGAGGTCGCATCAATGGCACTCGTGAACACCAAGATCCTCGACTTCAGCACCACCGCCTTCAAGGGTGGCGAGTTCGTTGAGGTGACTCAGGATGACGTCCTGGGCAAGTGGGCCATCTTCTTCTTCTATCCCGCCGACTTCACCTTCGTCTGCCCGACCGAGCTCGGCGACGTCGCTGACCACTACGAAGAGCTCCAGAAGCTCGGCGTTGAGGTCTTCTCGGTGTCCACTGACACCCACTTCGTCCACAAGGCGTGGCACGACACCTCCGACACCATCGGCAAGATTCAGTACTACATGCTCGGCGACCCCTCGGGCACCATCACCAACAACTTCCAGAACATGCGTGAGGGCCAGGGCCTGGCCGACCGCGGCACCTTCCTGGTCGACCCGGACGGCGTCATCCAGTTCATGGAGGTCACCGCTGAGGGTGTTGGCCGCAACGCCGCCGAGCTGATGCGCAAGGTCAAGGCTGCTCAGTATGTCCGCAACCACCCGGGCGAGGTCTGCCCCGCCAAGTGGGAAGAGGAGTCCGCGGAGACCCTCAAGCCGGGCATCGATCTGGTCGGCAAGATCTGATCGAACCCAAGAGCGCTGACGCGCAACTTGGAGCTTTTCGCTTCGCTCCGTCGGCAGGCCACACGCAAGCCTGCCGACGGGCGGAGTCCCTCGCGTACATCAAAGAGGGCGAACGTTGACGCGAGCCGCATGCGGTGCGGTTCACCTGAGTGTTCGTCTGAATCATCCCAACGCGCCTGTGCTGTCAGGCGTGCCCGCCGCCTGATCAACCAACTGGAGGAACCCGTGCTGGACAAGGACCTGCTGGACCAACTCAAAGCCCTCATCGACGACCGTGTGACTGAGAACATCGTGCTCGCCAGCTCGCTGGACGACCGGCCCAAGTCGGCCGACATGAAGGCGATGCTCGACGAGGTCGCGAGCCTGTCGGACAAGATCACCCATGAGCAGCGCGACGACAATGAGCGTCGCCCGTCGTTTGCGATCGAGCGCGTCGGTTCGCCGATCTCGGTCCGTTTCGCCGGTCTGCCGCTGGGCCATGAGTTCAACTCCTTCCTGCTGGCGCTGCTGCAGGTTGGTGGCAACCCGGTGAAGGAAGACCAGGCCGTGATCGACGCGGTCAAGTCGATCAAGGGTGAGCACGAGTTCGTGACCTATATGTCGCTGACCTGCCAGAACTGCCCGACCGTCGTCCAGGCTCTGAACGCGATGGCCGTGCTGAACCCGAACATCAAGCACACCGCCGTCGAGGGCTCGCTGTTCCAGGACGAGATCGAAGAGCGTCGCATCCTAGCGGTGCCGACCGTCTATGCCAATGGCGAAGAGTTCTCCGCCGGCCGCATGGACATCGCCGACTTCGTCGCGAAGCTCGCTGATGGCGGCATCTCGACCGAGGCGCTGTCG
>JAUNUL010000285.1 GCA_030538175.1 Propionibacteriaceae bacterium
GCATGTCCCGCAACAACCCCTCAGCCTGCGACGGCAACGAACTCACCGGCGGCGGGACCAGGATGCTGGACTGTTCGATCATGAACCCATTATATAGAACAGATGATCGAATACCAACCCCTCCGGCCGTTTAGTTGTGAGGCAGACGAAGTGACGGGAGCACGAGGTTTCCGCACAGCGCCGGGAGCAAGGACGGCAAAAGGCCGAACCAGGAAGGCGCCCCAAACGCGAACCAGGGGCACTGGGGCCGAGGCCAGACGACCGAGCCCGAGGGCCGAGGCCATACGACGGAGTCATCTTCGCTGCGGGCGGTGACCATCATCAGCCAAGCGACCGACCCTCAGGTCATGGCAAAGCGATGACCTTCGAGTCAGTCCAAGCTCTGCGCCTCGACGAGGCCGATCAACATCGCCTCGACCGCGAGCAACGGCGCGACGTTGACCTCCAGCGCCGTGCGGCAGGCGAGGATCGCATCGATGCGGCGGATCGTGGTTTCGGGCGAAGAGCCACGGGCAGCGGCCAACAATTGCTGCTCGAGATCGGGATTGATCAGGCGTGCGCCGGAACCGGTTTGCAGGCTCAGCACATCACGGAAATAGGTGGTCAGCTCCGTGAGCGCGCGGTCGATGGCGTCCCGCTGCAGACGCTTCGCCCGGGCCTTCTGCTGGTCCTCCAGCGCCTTCAACGCCGTCGCAGCCTGCCGGGGCCGAGCACCCTTGGTGCCGAACCCGAGCGCCTCCTCCAACTCGGCACGCTCGACACGGTCCAACTCCGCCGTCGCCGCCGCGGCCTCCGCAGAGCACGACTCGACCAGGTTGGCCGCGGCCGTGAGACACGGACCGAGCCCCGTCAGCCGCCCCGGCAACAACAACACTTCCCGCCGCCGCGCTCGGGCTGCCTCGTCCCTCGCCAGCTTCCGAGCCCGGCCGATGTGTCCTTGGGCGGCACGCGCGGCATGCTCCGCCATCACCGGCTCGATGCCGTCGCGGCGGACCAACAGCTCCACGACAGCGGCATCCGAGGGGGTGGTGAGGGTCAACAGCCGACAGCGGGACCGGATGGTGGCAACGACATCCTCCGGCGTGGGCGCGCACAGCACCCAGACGGTCTTGGTCGCTGGCTCCTCGATGCTCTTCAACAACGCATCGGCGCCACGATCGGTGATGCGGTCGGCATCCTCAACGACGATCACCTGATAGCGACCCAGTGTCGGACTCATTTGGGCTCGGCGGGCGAGCTCGCGCACCTCGTCGATGCCGATGGACAGCAACTCGGTGCGCACCAAGGTCACGTCGGGATGGGCTCCGGACAGGGCCGTGCGACAGGCCTGGCAGTCACCACACCCACCATCGACACACTGCAATGCCGCCGCGAAGGCCCGCCCCGCATTGGAGCGCCCGGAGCCCGGCGGCCCCGTGATCAACCAGGCATGGCTCATGGCATGGGCTTTGCCCGCGACCGCACGGCGCAATGCCGCGATGGCGGTGTCCTGGCCGACCAAGTCGGCCCATACCCCGGCCGCAGCAGCAGTTCCCATGCCGTTCACTGTGCCAGAGCCCTCCGACAGTCCTTCAGTCCGTGATCATGGCCGACACCGTCAGGCGTCGATCAGTTCTGCCACCCGCGCACGGACCGCTGCGACGTTGGTAGCGAGTTCGTCCCGGGCGTGCAGCACGAGATACCGCTCGGGCGCCGCCTCGGCACATGCCAAGAATCCCTCGCGCACCCGCTGGTGGAACGCCGCACCGGCATCCTCGAGCCGGTCGCGATCGGTCTTCTGATGCACAGCCTGCGCAGGCTCGACGTCCATCAGGATCGTCAGATCGGGCACGAGGCCCGCCGTGGCCCAGTGCGCGAGATGTGCGACGTCCTCGGCCTCGAGTTCACGCCCCGCGCCCTGATAGGCGATCATCGAATCGACGTACCGGTCACACACGACCACCGTCCCCGACGCCAACGCCGGGCGCACCAACTCATGCAGGTGCTGCGCCTTGTCCGCAGCCAGCAGGAGCGCCTCTGCGCGCGGATCGATATGGCCGGTGGCCGGGTCGAGCACGATCTGGCGGAGCTTCAGCCCCACCTCGGTGTCCCCCGGTTCATGGGTCACCAAGACCTGCTGCCCCTGCTCCCGTAGCCACTCGGAAAGATGGCGGACCTGGGTCGACTTCCCGACCCCGTCCCCGCCTTCGAACACGATGAACAAGCCCGTCAACGATCATCCTTTCGTCGCAGCCATTCGCGCTCCGCCGCGGTTCCCAGCCCCCGAGGCGTGTAGCGCTTGCGAAGCAGGTCGATCCGATGGGAAGCCATCGGCCCCTGCCGGACGTTCGTGCCGGTTGGCCCCTGCTGTCCGGACTGCGCAGCCGGCCCTGCGGCCCGCTTGTGCGGCGTCCCCTTCGAGCGCGCCTTCCGCCGGCTGGGTGGGGCGTACTCCGTCAAGGCGACCAGACGCGCACGCTGCCGTGCCCAACGCTTCACGAACCGCGCCCGCGCAGCTTCCTGCTCCACGAAGAGCCGCTCGAACCGGCGTCCGGCGTCGAACGCCTCCGCGGACGTCAGCGCGCCCAGGTCCAGGTCGGCGTACTCCGCGCTGCCCCGCACACACACCGCGAGCCGACAAGCCAATCGGCCGACCCGGTCAGCGATCCGGTCGACCCGGGCACTGGGCTCGACCTGCACCCGGCAGCCAGCCACGACCGTGTCAGCGGCCGCCAGCGCGGCTCGCCAGACGTCCTCATCTGCCTCCGGGGTCAGCGCGTCGCAGGCGACGACGAACTCGCCCAGCCGCTCACCGAGCTCCCCGGCCAAGGCCACCTCGGCCAGCTCGCCTGCGTGAAGGCCGAGCGCCGGCGCCCGTGAGGCGGATACGAGACGGTCGAGCAGACGCAAGTACTGCTCGCTGTTCACGATCAGCGGCGCTCGTTCGGCATCCGCCAACTCGGCCAGGACGTCGTCAACATCGGCCACCAGATCAGCAGCCCACGATCGATCAACCCAGGGCACGAAACCCTGCACCTGGGAGCGGATCTCCCCGAACCTCGTCAGCAGCTCCGTGTGGGCCCCGGGGGCCTGCGCGCGCAGGGCGAGGTCGGCGTACGTCACCTGCCGCAGCGCCTGCCCGAGCCGCAGCGTCCAGACCTGCTCCAGGGAATCCCCCGGCCGTGAGTCACCCGGCTCGGGGAAGTCGCTCAACCCGGTTGCCGGGGCGCCGATCCGCGCCTTCAGCGAAGGAAATTCGGGTACGCGGACCGCGCCGACTGAGCCCAGCATCCCGGTCAACCAGGTGATCTGCGAGAGCTGCAGCCGGTCGGAGATCCCCGTGATCGTGACCTCGCGATAGCTCGCCGTCACCACCCCAGCGGACCGGACCTGAACCTTGTCGTCCCGCAGCACCGCCACCAACTCCGTGGCCGGCCCGCGCAGAGCGAACTCCTCACGTGCACAGGTCAGCGAAACGACCGCATCGAGCGAAGCACTCCGCCGGAACGGCCGCACCAACTCAGCGAAGATGTCGGGGAGGTCGACCTGCCCCATCTGCTCCACCCGCTCCGCCGGCAGCCACGGTCGCCAGGCATCGCTGCCCAGATACCACTCCCCACGACCCGCCACCACGCGGTGAGCGAGCCACACCCCAGCCCGCACCAGGCGCAGGTCCGGAGCGTCGAGGAGAGTGACATCCATCGTGTACGGGGCATGCTCGCCCGAGCGCAGGGCGATGCTGGTCAACCCCACCTCCGGGTTGACCAACCGCCCCGGGGCAGCGGTGAACGGCAGATCGAACCGGCGGACCTGGTTCGTCATCGTTCACTCGCCGTCGGTCGTCGTGACAGGTGGAGCCGTCTTCGCCGCGGTCTTCCGCGCCGTCGTGGCCTTGGCCGCGGTCGTCTTGGCGGCCGTCTTCGCCACCGTCGCCTTCTTCACGGCAGTCGTATTCTTCGCCGCAGTTGTCTTCTTG
>JAUNUL010000286.1 GCA_030538175.1 Propionibacteriaceae bacterium
GGTAGAGATCGGCCCGGCTTCAGGCATTTGGTTTTCTGCGGGCACCCGGGCCCGGTGTCCCGATCGAGGGGTCATCCCACGCTCTGGCCGGGGAGGGTTCCGCTGTGGGAGAGCCCGCGTACCATGGATCCATGGTGCGGTTTCTTCCAATCGTGGTGATCGTGCTGCTGATGATCTATTGCGTGATCGAAGTGGCACAGTCCCGACCCGACGAGGTGCGCCGGGCCCCGCGATGGTTGTGGGCCGCGGCCGTGATCGGCCTGCCCCTCATCGGTTCTGTGGCGTGGCTGCTGCTGGGCCGACCCAACGCCGAGTCGATCGCCGACGCGGTCGATGAACGCTTCCCGTTCGCCCCGGATGATGACCAGGACTTCCTGAACAACCTGCGCTAGTCGGCGACATCCGCCGCGCTGACGGTGTGGGTCACGGTCATCCGGATCAGCCATTCCCCGGGGACTCCGTTGCGCGCCCCGTACTCCTCTGCGCGATCCGCGCCCATGTAGCGCCCGCCGATGATGGCCGCCCAGCGGCGTACCTCTTCCAGGTCCTCGATGATCTCCACCGGCCCCTGCACGGTGACGAACGAGAACGGTGCACGGTCGTCCTGGACGGTCAGCGCCGCGTACCCCGTCCTCTTCAGGGTCCGACCCTTCACCGTGTCAGCGCCGGTATTGAACAGGATCCCGCCGTCGTCATCGACGACGAACCAGACCGGAGCCAGGTGCGGCCGACCGTCCTTTCGCGTCGTTCCGAGTACGCCCGGCCGGGCCGGTTCGGCGGTCAGAAACTCCCGGACTTCCACTTCGCTCATGCGGTGGTACGCCATGGCATCAGCGTACGCCCTGACAGTGAATCCCTTGAGACAGTGATCAATCCCTCGACCAGGACCCCGGAATTGAGAAGACGCCGCCGATCCCGCAGGAACGGCGGCGCCTCCTGGACAGGGTCAGCTGGTCGAGTTCTGTCCGGTGGAGCCCGGCTCGACGGCGGCGGTTGCCTCGTCGGTGTACTTCGCGAGCAACTTCGTCAGATCCACACCCGTGGTGTTCTTGATCAACTCCATGGTCTGGACGACGTTGTTCGTGACCTGCTTGGGCACGGCCCCTGCGCCATCGGTCGAGATGACCGTCAGCTTGTCGATGCCGGCCATGGGTGAGGCAACCTTCTCGGCGACCTGCGGCAGGACCTCGACGAGCATCTGCAGGACAGCTGCCTCGTTGTATCGCGCGAACGCCTCGGCCCGCTTGTTCATCGCCTCGGCCTCGGCCTCACCGCGGGCCAGGATCGCCGCAGCTTCCGCCTCGCCCTCGGCGCGGAGCGCTTCGGCTTCGGCGACACGTCGGGCACGCTCGGCCTCACCGCGGCGAGCACCCTCGATGGCCTCGGCCTCGGCGAGAGCCGATCGGCGGGACTTGTCACCCTCACCGGTGAGCCGGGCGGTTTCGGCATCGGCCTCGGCCTTGGCGATCGAGGCGGCCCGGTTCGCGTCGGCCTGCCGGATCGCTGCCGTACGCCGGGCCTCCGCCTCGGTCTCGACCCGATAGCGCTCGGCGTCGGCGGGCTTGCGGACCTCGGTATCGAGCTGGCGTTCCTTCAGCGCTGCCTGGCGTACGGCGACCTTTTCCTGCTCGGCGAGGATCGCCTGATCCCGGTCGGCCTGGGCCAGCGGGCCGGCGGCAGCGGCCTGCGCCTGGGCGGCATCGGTCTCGGCCTTGATCTCCGCATTCTTCAACGCGAGCGCCCGCTCGGCGATCGCGATCTCCTGCTCGGCCACGATCCGAGCCTGCTCGGCCTCCTGGCGCGCATTGGCCTCGGCGATCGCGGCGAGACGCCCAACCTTGGCGGATTCGGGGCGGCCGAGATCGGAAAGGTACGTCCCATCATCAGTGATGTCCTGGATCTGGAACGTGTCCAGGACCAGGCCCTGACCGGTCAGCGACGACTCGGACTCATCGGCGACGCTCTGCGCGAAGGCCGCGCGGTCACGGATGATCTGCTCGACCGACAGGCCGCCGACGATGGAACGCAGGGAGCCCGCGAGGGTCTCCTGGGTGAACGTCTCGATCTCGTCCTGCTGGGTGAGGAAGCGCTGCGCGGCAGCCCGGATGGAGTCCTCGTTGCCGCCGACCTTGACGATCGCGACACCATCGAGGTTGAGTTTGACGCCCTGACCCGACACTGCGCCACGGATCTGGATCATGATCCGCCGCGAGGACAGGTCGAGGATGTGCAGGCGCTGGACGAACGGCATCACGAACACGCCACCGCCCATGACGACCTTCTGGCCGGACAGGTCGGTGGAGATCTCACCGGTCTCGGGGTTGCGGACTTCCTTGCCCTTGCGGCCCGTCACGATGTACGCCTCATTGGGCCCGGCGACCTTGTAGCGGTTGAGGATCAACAAGGCGACCAGGACGACCACGGCGATGATGCCGATGATCCCGAGAATGATCGGTGGGAGAAACATGCAGATTTTCCTTCCGGGGGTCAGGGTTCAAGCGGTTCGCCGTGGCGCACCTGGACCGAAGTCGGCGACAGCACGGCGATCACCTGGACCAGCCGCCCCGCAGCAATGGGTTCGTCAGCTTTGGCATTCAACATCGTCGGATGGCCATGCACGGAGATGCGGACCTGTCCAAACCCACCGGCCGGGATGGGGTGGACAACCCTGCCCGTGGCACCCACGAGGTGATGGGCACGGACCGTGCTGTCACTGTCGCGGGACGGATCCTTGAGCCGGACCGTCAACCACGCCGCGAGCGCCCCGACTGCAAGTCCGACCACCACACCGATCCCGATGGCCAACGCCAGGTGATCCACCAGGCTCAGCACGATCGCGGTCGTGAACCCGAGGGCACCCACGAATCCGGCCAAGCCGGCGAAGGAAAGGAAATCGCCCCCGACCTCATCAAGGCCGAGCACTCCGTCGAGCAGATCCCCCACCACCATCGCCACCAGCAGCAGTCCCGCTCCAACGGCGCCGACGATCAGGAAGACCGAAACCATCGAGGCCCTCCGTTCTGGACATGCTCGCAACGACGCCCATTCTAGTCGCTGGCCGTGGCAGCTCACGGTCGAGCAAGGGAGCCATCCACGGCGTACGTCGCAAATGCACCGCCGACCGCCCCGAGCGGCGAACCGTTCATGCCCCAGGGCACAAATGCACGGCCCGGCCGGCCCGAGCAGCGATGCGTTCCTGCCCCACGTCACAAATGACCCACCAACACGCCGAGGCCAGGGGTCCATCCCGGCGTACGTCACAAATGCACCGACGGCTGGCCCGGGTGTGGCTATCCGGGAGGAGGTGAGGCCCCGGTCAGGGGATACTGAACGACATGGCGACAACGGACTCCGACGGCACGTTTCACTTCCCGCGCGGGGAGCAGGAGTCGCCTCCACCACCACCGGAGCGCGATGAAGCCCAGCCATCGCCGCCTCAGGACACCGCTGAACCCCAGCCGGTGCCGCCACGGGACACCGATGAGCCGACGGGGTACCAGCTGGGCGACACCGATCGCCCGGGGGAATCCGGGGCTGCATGGCAGGCATACCCGCGACCGGATTTCGCCCCGCCCGCCCCAGCCCCGTCAGGACCTTCGTGGCCCACACTCCCGGCACCCGGCGCATCGACACCAGGGCGGACCGCCGGCGCCTCTGGCGCTCCCGGGCCAACTGCCCCATCGAGTGGCGCGCCTGGGCTGACCACCAGCCCCGCCGCAGTCACCCCCGGGCCCGCCACCAGCCCAGCCACAGGAGCCAGCGCCCAAGCCCCCAGCCCCTCCGCGGGCGTCCCCGGAACCGCCGGCCCTTCACCGGCAACGCCGGCCTGGCCCGTGCTGCCCCAGGCCGCGCAGCAATCCGCTCCGATGCCACCGAACCAGCCGCCAGCGGGCTACCGACCGCCAGGCCAACCCCCAAGTGGCTACTCAGCACCA
>JAUNUL010000287.1 GCA_030538175.1 Propionibacteriaceae bacterium
TCCGTTGACCGGGCAGCATCGGTTGACCGTCACCGGTCACTGATCGGAGCGGAATCAGGCGGCAACAATTTCATATCCCCACAGGGAGGGGGCGCTTTAACCAGCGCCCCCTCCCTATTTTTTATGTGCTTATCGCGGCCACAAAAGTACGCATACGCAGCCGCCGGCGGGCCTTTGCGTAATGTCGGCGCTACGTCTTACGACTGGCCTGCTTCTGAAGTAGAAATGTGGTGACAAACAAGGCAAGGAAGTGGCCCGTGAATTTCTCTCTTCGAGTCCTGATGGCGATGTCCACGTGGATACTTTGTCTCGTTTCCGTGGCTCTTTGTTTCGTCAATTTCGCACAACGTCCCGTGGAGGCATCCGCGGGATATTTCTTCCTTGCCGTTGCGCTCATGAGTGGAATTGTGGCTCTCATGTTCTCCGGCGCCATTCCCCGAATCAAGAAGTTGAGGTGAGGTGCGCGTGTCTTCACTGCGCTTTCCAAGTGGTTTGAACGTGGACGTCCTGAACGACAGCCACTTGTTCATGTTGTCCGACTCCAAGCAGGTGCTGATCGACAACTTGCCGGCGGCCGCCATTGCCGCCGCGGTGGACGGACGACGCACCATGCCCGAGGTGGTTGGCATCGCCGCCATGAAGGTTGGCCCCGGTGCTGCCTTTGCCGCTGCCAGGTCCCTCATGAGCCGGCGCTATCTCGTTGATGACGTCCCGGTCGAATGCGGCTGGAGCGAATACCTCGAAGCGCGTGGCCTGGTGCATCACGAGACCGCCACGCAACTGGCCCAGACGCGTCTGGTGATCCACGGCGCCACGCTGGAGCGCGAGGCAGTTGAAGTGCGCACCCTGATCGATGAGGCACACACCTATCTCACCAAGGCCGGCCTCGATGTGACCGTGGCAACGGACCTGCAGGACACCCTCGACCAAGCGCGCGCGGGGCGGGCCCCCCTGGTGCTGGCGGAGGACTACATCCACGCTGACCTGCCGCAGATCAACGAGCTGATGCTCGAACTGGGCGCACCGTGGGCCATCGCAAAGCCGTGGGGCCAGTCGATCTGGGTCGGCCCGGTCTTCACCCCCGGCCAGGGCGCTTGCTGGGATTGCCTGCGCGACCGCCTGACCGCCAACCGCCAGTCGGAACGCTATCTCGCGGAGCGCCTGGGCAGGCTGCCCAGCGTGCCCTCCTCCGGCCTGTTTCCGGGGGCGGTCACGCTCGCCGCAAGCCAGGTCCTGTCCGCTCTGGTCGCCCGGCTCAACGGTGAAGCCAACCCCCTCGCCGGGACGATCCGCACCGTCGAGATGAACACGCTCGAGGCACGAGCACACGCCGTCCTGCAGCTCACCACATGCCCGGTGTGCGGCGGGGGCGAGCCACTGCGCACCGACGAGGTCGACCTTGCCCCCGTGGAGGCGTCCAGCCTCATCGACGGCGGCTATCGCGTCTGCACCCCCGACGAGACGGTGTCCCGACTCGAGCACCACGTGAGCCCCATCAGCGGTGCGGTCTCCAAGATCGAGAGCCTCGGCGTCGATACCGATGGCGTGACCTTCTCGTTTGCTGCCGGGCACAACTTCGCGGTCGTCAGCGACAGCCTGCGCATGCTGTCGCAGAACCTGCGCGGTCAAAGTGGCGGCAAGGGCCGGACCCGACAGCAGGCCAAGGCATCTGCCCTGTGCGAGGCGATCGAGCGGTTCTCCGGCGTCTGGACCCCCTCGGTGCCGGCCGTCCGCGCTCGCTACGACGAGCTGGAGGGTCGCAAGATCCACCCTGCCGATGTGCTGTTGTTCAGCGATGCCCAATATGGCGAACGGTCCCACCTCGAATTCGAGGATTCGAAGTTCCATCGGGTTCCGGAACGTTTTGATGAATCGATCGAGATCGATTTCACGCCCACCCGGTCGCTGACCACGGGCGAGCAGGTTCTCGTCCCTGCCGGACTCTTGTGGTACGGCGTTCCCGACCTGATCAAGGGCCCGCAATACGCTTATACGGATTCCAATGGTCAGGCTGCGGGCAACACGTTGGAAGAGGCGATTCTGCAGGGAATGTGCGAGGTCGCCGAACGCGATGCTGTCGGGACGTGGTGGTTCAACCGAATCAATCGCCCCGGGATCGATATGGATTCATTCAATGACCCTTATATCAAGGTCCTGCGCGAGTTCTATGAGCGTCGGGATCGGAACTTTTGGGCGCTTGATCTGAGCAATGACCTGGGCATGCACGTGTTTGCTGCCCTGTCGAAGCGCGATCATGCCCAGCAGGACATCATGCTCGGCTTCGGCGCACACCCCGATCCTTCGGTGGCCCTGTTCCGCGCGTTGACGGAACTCAATCAGTTCCTGCCGTTCGTGGATGCCCGCGACGACGACGGCAACACCATCTATGGCACGGACGACCAAGCCACCATCGAGTGGTGTCAGAACGCGACCCTGGACACCGAGCCGTGGGTGCTGCCCCATGCGGACCTGCCTGCACGACGGCTGGCGGACATGGACACCCCGGCGACCACCCGCATCGATGAACTGGTCAGCGACCAGGTGGCGAAGTTCGCCGCAGCAGGGGTGGAGACCATCGTCGCCAACCAGACGCGACCCGAGATCGAACTCTCGGTGGTCAAGGTCATCACACCCGGTCTGCGGCACTTCTGGCGTCGCGCAGCACCGGGACGCCTCTATGACACCCCGGTCAACCTCGGCTGGAGCGCCACCGCGCTGACCGAGGACCAGCTCAATCCGCGCAGCGTCTTCTTCTGAGGGGCACAGGCATGAACAAGGTATTCATTGCATCGGACGGGGTCCGGTTCGGATCCACCGCTGGCGGTCTTGCTGTCATCACCGCTTCGGGGGAACACACGCTGACGGCCGCCAGGGTGGTCGCCGACGCCGTGACCGGTCTCAACGAGCAACCGCTGGGGCTATCGGAGATGTCGACCAACGTGCTCAACGGTGCCGGCGCCCTGAAGAACTTCGCGCTGCTCCAGGGCATGGTCAGCCAGTTCACCCGGATGGGCCTCATCGCACCGGCAGTGATGGACGACGGCCGGGTGCTGGCCAAGCTGCTGCGCAAGGGGCAACTCGACCTGGTGCAGGAGGCCCCGCCCGCGGAGTTCGTCCTCAGCCGTCATGTGGTGGCCACGCCCGATGGCGAGGGCATGCTGCTGGACAGCGGGACCAGTGGTGCCACGGTGTGGGTCGCCGCTGATCAGCTCCCGCTGCTCTTCCACAGCAACCTGGGCGCCGGCCCCTGCCAGCCGATCGGCCAGTTGTTGTGGCAGGCCGGTCTGGGCGTACGCGAGGTCGAGCCTTCCTTCCCGGACCGCATGTGGCATCCGGTCGAGCTGCTCGCGACGCACATCGCCATCGACTCCCGGGCGGGCAGGCCTTATGGCGGCACCTATCGGTTCGAGGCCGAGGTGCCCGCACCCGGGCTGACCGATGGCGCGGTTCCGGTCGCCGAGGTGATCCCCTATCCGGAAGCGGCCGACGACTGGTCGACAGATCCGCCCTATGGCGAGGTGGTGCGCGCCCGCGAGTCCCGGTTCGACTTCACGACCGGGCCAGCACCCACGCTCGCCCAGGTCATCGGCATCCTGCGTCGGACGACCACGGTGCGCGAGTTCCTGCGGGGCGATCGTGGCCTGCTCGCCACCCGCCGCTATGTGCCTTCGGGCGGCGGCTTGCACGAGGTCGACCTCTACCTCGCGGTCCGTGACGTCGAGGGGCTGGCGCCAGGGCTCTATCGCAACGAACCCGTCGACGAAACCCTGCAGCGCGTTGAGACCCGCATCGATCCCCAAGTGCTGATCGACGTTGCCGGTGGGTCGTTCTCTCCCCCGACCACACCCTCTTTCGTCATCCTCTTCGTCGCGCGCTTCGACCGGTTGATGTGG
>JAUNUL010000288.1 GCA_030538175.1 Propionibacteriaceae bacterium
GTTGGGCGTCTGCCAGTCGACCGTCGCTCGCTGGGAGACCGGGGCAATTGATCCTGGTGTCGGGGCACTCCAGAAAGTGCTGGCCATGGCTGGCTGGGAACTGAAGGTGCGGGACCCCAGCACCGATGAAGACGTGCCACCCATGCGACCCGACGGCATCCGCGACCGCGCCGGCCGACGTGCTCCCGCTCACTTGGACGTGGTGCCGTTCTGGCCCTTCCCGGACGACCGGACACAGTGCGAAGGTCTTTATCGGTCAGTGCCGCTTCGTCCCGGCCGAGACTGGGCACGCCAGCGGTTGGGCCGCATCCGGGACGATCATCTGACGGAGAAGCGCGTCCGGACCATGGTGGCCCTCGCGAGAGCCGAGTCCCGGATGCGTCGACGCGCGCTCTACAACCGGATCACAGACGCAGCCGTGGCGCGTGGCGAACCGGATCCCCGGGCGCCCGAACCCTGCACCTGCCCTGTGGACTGCGAGGAAGGGCCGGGCTGCATCCCCGAGTGCGGCTGCCGGTGCGAGGCCGACGACTGGCAGCGCACGCCGCCGCCTGACGGGGTGGATTCGATGCAAACACAAGAATCGGACGATCGGTCACGAACGCAAGAGTCCGGTGATGGTCTCGAAGACAAGAGCCCAATCGGGACGCGCGGGGTCAAGCGAACTGAGTCTGTCGCCACGCCTCATAGGCCGCGATGGCGGCCGCGTTCGCCAAGTTGAGAGACCGGCGGCCTGGCAGCATGGGGATCCGGACCTGCAGAGTGATTCGTGGGTCGGCCAGCACACTCGCGGCGAGCCCCGTGGGCTCCGGACCGAACATCAACACGTCATCGGGCTGGAACGCAACATCCGTGTAGACGGTCTCTGCCTTGGTCGTGAACGCGATGACCCGGGCGGGAAGGAGCGCCGCATACGCGCTCTCGAGGTCCTCATGCACCCGGGTGCAGGCCAGATCGTAATAGTCCAGCCCTGCACGTTTGAGTTTCGTGTCCGTCAGTTCGAACCCGAGGGGGCCTGCCAGGTGTAGCTCGCACCCCACCGCTGCTGCCAACCGAATGGTCGTGCCGGTGTTCTGCGGGATGCGGGGTTCGTGGAAAAGGAGACGTACGCCGAGGGCCATGGGGTCAGTCTGCAGGGCTGCAGCACGAACGACGAACGCCCGGCTAACGCGAACGACGAACGCCCGGCCAGGAACGAACCTGACCGGGCGTTGCCGCGAACTGTTAGGAGGAGATCAGCCGAGGATGTACTGACCCGGAGCCGCCTCGAGGCCCGGGAACTCCTTGGAGCCCATCGACGGCGGAGCGATCTTGTCCTTGGAGCTGTGATCGCTGAGCCACTTCTCCCACGGACCCCACCAGGAGCCCTGGACGCGCTCCTGCTTGGACGCCCACTCATCGGGATCGCGGATCAGATCGTGGCTGTTGCTGGTGGAGATCCGGTGCGAACGACGCGGGTGACCCACCGGGCTCACGATGCCGGCGTTGTGACCACCGCTGGTCAGCGCGAACGTGATGTCGTCGGAGTCGGTCAGCAGGTTGACCTTCCACACCGACTTCCACGGGGCCACGTGGTCGGTCTCGGTGCCGACAGTGAACAGCGGGATGCGGATGTCCTTGAGCGACACGGTCTCGCCGTTGACCTTGTAACGGTCACGAGCCATCTCGTTGTCGAGGAACATGGTGCGCAGATACTCCGAGTGCATGCGATAAGGCATGCGGGTGGTGTCCGCGTTCCAAGCCATCAGGTCATTCAGCGTGGACTTGTTGCCCAGCATGTATTCCTCGACCATCTTGCCCCAGACCAAGTCGTTGGAGCGCAAGGCGGAGAAGGTGCCGGCCATCTGCTCGCCGGTGAGATAGCCCTTCTTCCACATCTGGCTCTCCAGGAACGCGACCTGGGCCTCGGTGATGAACAGGCCGAGTTCACCGGGCTCGGTGAAGTCGGTCTGCGCCGCGAACAGCGTCTGCGAGGCGACCGGGTTGTCCTTCTGCTTGCCCAGATAGGCATTGGCGAGGGAGAGGATCGTGCCGCCGAGGCAGTAGCCGACGGTGTGGACCTTCTGATCCGGAACGATCGAGCGCACGACCTCGATGGCCTTCAGCACACCATCGTTGAGATAGGTCTGCATGCCGAAGTCGCGATGCTCCTCGGTCGGGTTGATCCAGGAGATCGAGAAGACGGTGTGCCCCTGGTCGACCAAGTACTTATACAGCGAGTTGGTCTGGCGCAGATCGAGAATGTAGTACTTCATGATCCAGGCCGGAACGAACAGCACGGGCTCCGCATAGACGTTCTCGGTGGCCGGCTTGTATTGCAGAACCTCCATCACCTCGTTGCGGAACACCACCTCGCCCTCGGTGATGGCGAGATCCTGGCCAACGGTGAGGCCGTCGGGATTCGGGTTGGCCTGACGCAGAGCCGACTGCTGCCAGTCGGTCACCAGGTTCCACATGCCCTCGACGAGGTTCTTGCCCTTCTGCTCCTTGGTGGTGGAGAGAACGTCGGGGTTCGTGATCGGCGAGTTGCTCGGCGAAGTCGCATCGACCATCTGCATGATCGCGAAGTTGATCAGGCGCTGCTGCGGAGCCTCAAGGCCCAGCACCTCGCTGGTGGCGGACTCCCACCATTCACGGCTCAGCAGGAACTGCTGCGACATGACATTGAACGGGAACTTCTGCCAGGCCTCGGAACCGAAGCGACGCTCGGAACGCGTGGGCTTGACGAGCGGCTCGGGGCTCTTGCCCATGGCGGCCTCAAGCGTGTACTTCGCGAGCTGGCCCCAGTTGCGCATGCCCTGCTCAAGCAGCAGGCCCCGCTTGCCGGGAGCCATCCAGAGATGGATCAACCAGTCGAGATACGCGAGCGGGATGGCGGCCGGCGACATGCCCCCGGTCAGCTTTGCGAGGCTGACATGCATGGTGCGGTCGAGCTGCTCTGCTTGCTCGCTCGACAGGAGCCGCTTCGCGGTCACATCAGCGAGGCTGGAATCCGCGGCGGGAGTTGACTTTTCGGTCACGTGTCGAATGCTCCTTCAGAATCAGGGCGACCGAGATCGGAAAGCCTCCAACCATCGGCGCGACTCATCCACGATACTAGTGTTTTTCGTTGTTTTCCGTTCTGGAATCGTTCCGTCAGGTGGTGCCACACCCGACGACCTCTCATCGAGCACCCCAGATGAAGAATCCATCATCTCTGCCTCATGTATGAATAATGGCGACTGCCTACGCTGTTCAAACAGCTCGGGGCAGTCCCTCCGGGCAGGCGACGGAGAGACAGGCGATGACCACAACCACTCGCAGACTGGCAGCCATCATCGTGACGGCCGCGCTCGTTCTTGGCGTACTGGTGGCCGCCGCCGTCCTCAGCACCCCGGGTGCCCCGCTGCTGGACCGCCGGGAG
Source organism: Propionibacteriaceae bacterium (assembly GCA_030538175.1). Taxonomy (GTDB): domain Bacteria; phylum Actinomycetota; class Actinomycetes; order Propionibacteriales; family Propionibacteriaceae; genus Enemella. Next base: position 3,404 of record JAUNUL010000288.1, read on the forward strand.
CCTGTGCAGATCAGCATCGCTGAGCGCAGCTCCGAGGGGGTCGGCGAGACACGGCCCGAGGGCCTACCGGAGGATGCCACCGACGAACTGCGGCCGCGAGAGCTCTCCCCCCTGACGGCCGTAGAATTCCCCGTTGAAGAGCCCCGTCCCCCGGCTGACCCTGTGCAGCGCACGAATCCCGTGCAGCGTCCGAACAACCCGGCCCCGGCCCCCACCCAACGGGTCCGCCCACCACAACAGGCACCCGCACCACGCCCGGCGCCCCGCCCCTACGTCAGCGATGACGACGATGATGATGACGATGACGACGATGATGATGATGACGACGACTGATCCGGCAGCTGCGCGCGGGCGGTTCCAGCGGACCTGCAGCCCGATGTTGAGGATGACCAGGTCGAACGCTTGGGGGCACCACGCCGAGGAGTCGGCTTGCAACGCCTGATCCACACCGT
>JAUNUL010000289.1 GCA_030538175.1 Propionibacteriaceae bacterium
GGCTGGGACCCTGGGAGCGTCCCTCCGGGCCGAGTGGATGAGCCAAAGGAGTCGCAGCGCAGCGGAGACGACGACGCGAGGAACGAGGAGCGACCGATCGCGCCGCGCTAGCGGCGCAGACAACACAGTCAGATGCTCTGCACGAACGCCTTTTCCGCGGTGCTGGCGGATGGTGAGAACCACTCGTCCTCGACGGCCAGGGCTTCGATCGTCACACTCGTGTCGGCCAGGACCAGCGGCAATGTGTGCAGCACGGTGGATGGGAACGACAGGATGCTGTGCCCGATGGGGCCGCGGCGGGCGTACACCTCCATGGGGAGATCCGGCCGAACGATCCGCACTCCGAGGGCTTCGATGGCGGCGAGTTTGTCGGCGGATTCGTGGCGGTGTGGGAGATACCGGGCGACGGCGCGTTGGCTGATGAGCCGGGCGATGCCGGTGAGGTACGCCTCCTCGGCCACGACCCCGGTCTCCACCAGTGAGGTGCCCATGAGGTCGGTGCCGTCGGTGATGCGGGGTGGCCCGCAGCGTGTCCGCACCCACGCATAGGTGTTCGCGGTCACGGGGAGTTCGGTGCTCAGCGGCATGGCGCTGAACAGCTCGACCCGGTCGCTGCGGCGTCCCAGGAGCTGTTCCGCCCGCAGTCCGACGACCCGGTGCGGAACACCGCGGTGTGCGACATGCCAGCGCTGCAGTGGTGCCCCGCTGGCCCACTGTTCGGCGTACCGAACCGTGGCGGTGCCATCGTCAACGACAACCAGGCGCGCCCGGGCCCCGGCAGCGGTGAGCAGGATGTGGGAGAAGGCGGCGTACGGATCGCCCAGAACGATCGCGTCAGCGGACCGCACCAGACGGACCAGCCGGCCCAGCGTCCGCGCTGCCTGGGCGGGCCCACCCCGGACCTCCGCCCACTGGACGTCGAAACCGTCCCGACGCACCAGATCGGTGAGCCGGTGCAACTGGAATCGGGTGACCGGCTCACCGGGACCCAGGATGACGATCCGTGCATCAGCGCCGGTCGCGGCCACCCATTCGACGACGTTCAGCAGTTGGGCCGGGCTCTCGACGAAGCCGACCGCGCCGCCCATGGGGTCAGACCCGCGGGGTGTTCACGTGGTCGTCGCCGCCGTCGGCGATCACACCGGGGACCCGTCGCAGCTTCTTCATCGGGCCGAGCTCGGACTCATACACGCGCTTGACCCCGTCGCCGAGGGCCTTCTCGATGACCCGGATGTCGCGCACGAGCCGCTCGAGACCTCCGGGCTCGACCGAAGCGGCCTGGTCCGATCCCCACATCGCGCGGTCGAGGGTGATGTGACGCTCGACGAACACCGCACCGAGGGCCACCGCGGCGAGGGTGGTCTGCAGGCCGGTCTCGTGGCCGGAATAGCCGATGGGCACGTTCGGATATTCGGTGTTCAGGGTGTTGATCATGCGCAGGTTCAGCTCCTCCGGCCGGGCCGGATAGGTGCTGGTCGCGTGACACATGAGGATCGAGTCGCTGCCGAGCACCTCGACGGCATGCCGGATCTGGGCTGGCGTCGACATGCCCGTCGACAGGATCACGGTGCGGCCGGTGGCGCGCAGCTTCTTCAGCAGGTCGTCATCGGTGAGCGAGGCGGAGGCGACCTTGTGGGCGGGGAGATCGAACTGCTCCAGGAAGTCGACAGCCTCGGTGTCCCACGGGGACGCGAACCACGCGATGTCATGGGCCTTGCAGTATTCGTCGATGCGGCTGTATTCCTCGACCCCGAACTCGACCCGGTGGCGATAGTCGATGTAGCGCATGCGGCCCCACGGGGTGTCGCGCTCGATATCCCACTGGTCGCGCGGGGTGGCGATCTCGGGCGTACGCTTCTGGAACTTCACCGCATCCGCACCGGCATGGACGGCCGCGTCGATGAGGCGGAGCGCGTTGTCCAGATCGCCGTTGTGGTTGATGCCGATCTCACCGGTCACATAGACCGGATGGCCGGGCCCGACGGGACGCTCGCCGAACATGCGGACCTTGTTCTCAGCTGTGCTCATAGTTGCCTCTCCCATCGACCCAGTCGCTCGAAAGGCTACACGCTGCCCACGGCCTGTCCGTGTCGGTGACCCCCACTAGGGTGAACGCCATGGCCGCTGCACACCCGCTGCTCACCGTGGTGGTGAACTTCTTCCGGTTGGGTCCCTTGGCCGAGGACGCCCTCGCCAGCCTGCGCTGGTCCGCGGACCCCCGGATCCGGTTCCTCCTGGTGGATGACGCCTCACCTGACGACACCCCCGAACGGCTCCACCGCGCCGCGGCCTCGTTGCCGGGAGCCGAGGTGCTCGTCCTGCCACAGAACCATGGGCTCGCCGGCGCCCGCATGGCGGCCCTGAACCACCTCGACACCGAGTGGTTCACGTTCCTGGACGGCGATGACTGGGTGGCCAAGGGCTATTATCCGGCGCTGCTCGATGAGGTGCTCGAGCTCGGAGTTGATTGGGTGCGCACCGATCACATCCAATGCACCGGCCGCCAGCGGCTCTTGGTGCGTATCCCGGACGTCAACCGCGCCGGGCGCATCGGCAGCCCCCGCGAGTCGATCCTGTCGGCGCGGACCAGTTCGGTCGACTTCGCCCATGCCTGGTCCGGTGTCTATCACCGGCGCCTCGCCGAGTCCGGCGCGGTGTTCTATCCGCCGGAGCTGCGGACCGCTGAGGACCGGCCGTCGATCTGGCGCCTGCATCTGTCGGTGCCGGAGTTCACGATCGCCCGCACCGTCGGTGTGCACTATCGCCAGGCTGTCGAGGGGTCGTTGACCCAGACCGGTGACGTCCGCCAGCTCGCGGTCACCGAGTCGATGCGTCAGGTCGGTGAGATCGTCGCGGCTGACCCGGAGGCTGACCGCTTCCGCCCGAAGGTGTTGCGCACGTGGGCGGGCCTGTTCGCCTGGCATTGGCAGCACAAGGCCCGTTTCACCCCTGCCTTGCGGGCGAGGTTCATCACCGAGGCCGCTGGGCTGCTCGACACGGCGGACCCTGACGAGCTCAACGAGGTGATCCGGGCCATGCCCGAGAGCCGGCGCCAGGCGGTCGAGGCGCTGCGCCGTTCGGCCCGGGTGCTGGGACGGTTGCCGCAGGCGGCCCTGGCTGGGGGTGGCCGATGACTCCGACGATGACCGTCGTCATCCCCTGCTATCGCCTCGCCGACCGACTCCCGTTGACCCTGGCCAGTCTGGCCCGCGCGATGGATGACCGCATCGAGCTGTTATTCGTCGACGATGCGTCCCCCGATGCCACCGCTGACGTGATCGCCGAGGCCCTGCCCCGGCTCAAGCGTGCCCGGCTGCATCGCCTCGACCAGAACGTGGGTCTCTCGGGTGCCCGCAACGCCGGCGTTGCGTTGGTCGAGACCGACTATCTGACGTTCTTCGACGGTGACGACACCGTGGCCGGCAACTATTTCCCCGCCCTGCTGGACGCGATCGCCGGACTTGGCGTACCCATGGTGAGAACCGACCACATCGAGGTCACCGGCCGCACGCGGGTGCTGCGCCGGGTGCCCGCCGGGTGCCGCGACGGTCGTCTCGCCTCGCCGCGGGATGCGATCTTGCCGGTGGGCCAGCGGACTGCGGTCGATTATCCGTACGCCTGGGCCGGCGCCTATCACCGCAGCCTCGCCGAGGCGGGCACGCTGCGCTTCCTTGACGAGCTCCGCACGGCCGAGGACCGACCGTGGATCTGGCAGCTCCATCTGGCAGCCGAGGCCTTCTCGATCCCCAGTTTGGCCGGGGTGCACTATCACCGCGACCAGCTGGGCTCGCTGACCCGCCTCGCCGACTCGACCCAGCTGGATTTCGTGGCCGCGATGCAACGGGTA
>JAUNUL010000290.1 GCA_030538175.1 Propionibacteriaceae bacterium
TCGAGCCAGGGTCGAGCAAGCCAACGCCGATCAAGCCAGAGTCGCCCGAGCGAAGCAACGGGCCGACCGGTCCAGCCCCGTCCTGCCGAAAGGCGCCCCGAAGCGCGTCCGATCGACAAGCGACGCCGACCGCGGCGCCGCCGCCCGGTGCGTACGTTCTTTCGCTGGCTGACCCTGCTGATCGTGGCCTGGTTGGTCTTCCTGATCGGCACGCCCGTGTACGCCTGGTCGACCACCGAAAAAATCGAGATGACACCCGCCGGTGACCGGCCGGCCAACCAGCCGGGCACGCTGTGGCTGCTGGTGGGGTCGGACTCCCGCGAAGGCCTGACCGCAGAGGAACGCAAGCGACTCGGCACCGGCGATATCGAGGGCCGCCGCACTGACACGATGATGTTGTTGTATGTCCCGACTTTCGGGAAGCCGGCCCTCATCTCGATCCCCCGCGACTCCTTCGTCCCCATCCCGGGACACGGCCGCAACAAGATCAATGCGGCATACGCGATCGGCGGTGCCCCGCTGCTGATCCAGACGATCGAGCAGAACACGGGCCTGCGTGTCGACAACTATGCCGAGATCGGCTTCGGAGGTTTCGTCAACGTCATCGACGCCGTCGGTGGTGTCGAGATGTGCCCGAAGACCGCGATCAAGGATCACTATTCCCGGCTGGATATCCCGGCCGGCTGCCAGACGATGGACGGTCCGACTGCGTTGGGCTACGCCCGGATGCGGTACGCCGACCCCCTCGGCGATCTGGGCCGGATGCAACGCCAGCGGGAGCTGGTGGGTGGCATCGTCAAGAAGGTCGCCACCCCGGCGACCGTGTTGAACCCCGTGCGCTGGTGGGGCGTCAACACCGGCGCGGCCAGCTCGCTGACCACCGGGCGCGACACTGGGATCGGTTCGCTCGCCGGCCTGGCGGTGCCGATGTGGCGCATCGCCAAGGGGCAGGGGTTCACCGTGATGGTGCCGGTATCGAATCCGAACGCGCACACCAGTGCAGGATCGTCGATGATCTGGGACAAGGAAGAGTCCGCGGCGATGTTCGCCGAGATCGCGGCCGGCAACACGGCCAACCTGGGACGCTTCGCCAAGCTGCCGGACTGACCCGCAAACTCCCGCAGATTTCACCTCCTTTTTCTCCTCTTTCCGGAACCGGAAGGCTTGCCGTCGCGTCAGGGTTTGCATTGGCCACTCGAGTGGCCTGATCAAAGGAGATCAGTCATGTTCCGTTCACTCTTGCTCGGCGCCACCACCAGCATCGCTGCACTGACTCTGGCGGTCACGGGATGTTCGACCACCCTCACTGTCGACGAGGAAACCGTTGAGCAGACCATCCAGACGCGTCTGGGTGAACAGATCAACGGGACCGTCGAGAGCGTCGACTGCCCGGAGAACCTCAAGGGTGAGGTCGGTCAGACCATGCAGTGCACGATGGTCGTCGACGGCCAGTCCCACAAGGTCGATGTCAACGTGACCTCCATCGAGGGCAAGACCGTCAACTTCAACATGCGGGTCGTCGAGTGACCGACTGACCGGCTCGACTGCTGGCTCAGGGCTTCATCGATTGCGCGGCAGTCCTTGGAGCAGTTGGCGCCCCATGACGATCCGCTGGATCTGGTTGGTGCCCTCATAAATCTGGGTGATCTTGGCATCCCGCATCATCCGCTCGACCGGATAGTCGCGGGTATAGCCATAACCGCCCAGCAACTGCACCGCATCGGTGGTGATCTCCATCGCCACATCCGAGGCGAAGCACTTGGCGGCCGCCCCGAAATAGGTGAGGTCGGCATCGGTGCGTTCGGAGCGGCACGCCGCGGCGTACGTCAACTGGCGCGCGGCCTCCAACTTCATGCCCATGTCCGCAAGCATGAACTGGATGCCCTGGTTGTCGGCGATCGGGCGGCCGAACTGCTTGCGCTCCTGGACATAGCCCAGCGCGAAGTCCAGCGCGCCCTGGGCAATGCCGACGGCCTGAGCGGCGATCGTCACACGGGTGTGGTCGAGGGTCTTCATCGCCGCCACGAAGCCCTGGTTGAGCTCTCCGACGAGCCGGTCACCGGGAATCTTCACCGACTCAAGGATGACCTGCCGCGTCGGGGATCCCTTGATGCCGAGCTTCTTCTCCTTGGCACCGAACGAGACGCCGTCGTCGGACTTGTGCACCATGAAGCACGAGATGCCACGGGATTTGGCGCCCGGGTCGGTGACGGCGAACACCGTGTACCACTCCGCCTCACCGGCATTGGAGATCCAGGCCTTCGTCCCGTTGAGCACCCAGTCGTCACCGTCGGCGACGGCCCGAGTCTTCATCCCCGCCACGTCAGATCCGGCATCGGGCTCGGACAGCGCATAGGAGATCAGCCCCTCCCCACGGGCGACCCGCGGCAGGTATTCCTGCTTGACCTCTTCCGACCCGACCAGCAACAGCGGGAACGTGGCCAGTTTGTTCACCGCCGGAATCAGCGATGAGGATGCGCACGCGCGCGCGACCTCCTCAATGATGATCACGGTCGCCAAGGCGTCCGCCCCGACCCCGTCGTATTCCTCGGGAATGTGCGGGGCATGGAAATCGCCGGCCTTCAGCGCGGCGTACGCCTCAGCGGGGAATTCCGCGTTCTCATCGACCGCGGCAGCTGCCGGCGCGATCTTCTCCTCCGCGATCTCGCGAATCGCGGCCCGGAACATCTCATGGTCCTCGGTGGGTCGATACATGTCATCGAAGGTGCTCACACCCCGATGCTACTGGTGAGTCACTTCCTTCGGCGAGGGTTCGGCAGAATGCATCCGGCGGACGAGCATGGTGGCCCCCGCGACCGCGGCAGGAAAGACCAGGATCGCCACCCCGGGAATCGACAGCAACCAGAACACCGGAATGCCGAAACCCATGGTGAGCGCCCGATGTTGCTGCAGGATCGGACGGCGAGCGGCGGTCTGGAACAGGCCACGGCGCTCGAAGGCGGGGCCGGTGATCTCCCGGACCATGAGGCGGCCACCAGTGATCGCGGACACGATCGCGGCCAGGACAGTCCCGACCGCTGGCACGAGCCCGACCGCGAAGCAGCCGACCGCGGCGAGCAGGGAGAGCCCAATGGTGGCGACGGTCTGCTTGATCGTGCGCGCGACCATCACGCCCGTCGGCTCACTCGGTGCGGCCGGCAGGGCGCCGAGCTCGGCGTCGACCCGTTGCGAGATGCGCTGATAGATCGGGTCACCGAGCGCGAGGGTCAGCGTGGTGAAGGTCAGCACCATGAGCAGGAGCACCGCAAGGAACAGCACGACGGCGATCACGGCGCGGACAACGGTGCCCAGCGTCCCCCACTGGTCCGCGAACCCGGTGAAGGCGCCGACGATGGTGTCCAGATTGAGCCCGAGCACCACGAGCACGACGACCAGCAGGACCGACGTGACCAGGGGCGGGACCATGCCCAGGGCGAAGAGTTTCGGCCGGGACACCACCATCTTCAGCCCCCGCAGCAGCAGGCCGGCTCCCGTCAGCACCTGTCCCATCCGCCTCACGCCTGCTCGGTGGCATTGCGCACTTTCTGGCCCTTCGCGTACGCCTGCTTCTTCAGCTCTTCCTGAAAGTCGATCATCTTCCTGGTCAACGACGAGTCGCCCGCGGCCAAGATGCGCACGGCCAGCAGGCCGGCATTGCGCGCATTGCCGACGGCGACGGTGGCGACCGGCACGCCAGCGGGCATCTGCACGATCGACAACAACGAGTCCATGCCATCGAGATATTTGAGGGGCACGGGCACGCCGATCACCGGCAGCGGAGTGACCGCCGCCAGCATGCCCGGCAGGTGGGCGGCACCGCCGGCACCG
>JAUNUL010000291.1 GCA_030538175.1 Propionibacteriaceae bacterium
AGCGACTTGGCGGCGTCGAACACCTCGAGGGTGCCGGACTCCTCAAGGAAACGCTTGCCGCCCTCAGCGGCGAACACGGCACCCTGGGGGCTGACCCGCCGATAGACGAGCACGGCGACACCGAAGAACACCCCCATATAGAGGATGGCCGTCCACCAGTGAACGGAGGCGAGAGCTTCCAGGATCAGCGTCAGGATGCTCGCGCCGAGCAGGCCAGCGGCAACAGCGAGGGCGAGTGCCGGCGCAGGGGGAAGTTGGCGACCGCTGAGGTCGCGCAGTCGATCAATGACTTTCTGCACGCCCCCGAGCAAACACCGAATCAGCGGGGTTCCAACCGAGCGACACTCACCCGCGGCCAGATTGTTGTCATCGGGTGACCTTTGCCAGCACACCTTGCTGCTGCTGGGGTGACGGCACTGACACGACCCCTAACCTGCCCGGACAACGGGGCATCCCGCCCCTGCCGGCACCTATTCTGGCCCGCATGAGCGCCGACCCGTTCAACTTCGGCTCACCGCCGACCCCGCCACCGCACCCGCCCGGCGGGACCGGTGTGCCGCCCACCCCACCCTCCACCCCAGGTGGTGGGGCGCCTCAGACGCCGTCACAGCAGGGCCCCTGGGGTGCGCCCCCTGGCGGGGCTTCGCCCGCTGCGGGCTCGCCGCCAGCTGCCGGCCCGCTGCCCACCGGTGGGCCGGCCGGCGCCTCTGATCCTTTCGGCGCTCAGCACGTGGCCGCTCCGCACGGGGCTGCGCCGCACGGGTCTGCACCGGCCGGGCTCCCGCAGGTCCCGACTTCGGCGGACTCGCTCGCCGCAGCGACGCCACCGACGTGGCTGTTGTTCCTGGCCGGTGCTCTGGCACTCGTGGCCGGCATCGTCGCGTTGATTGTCGCGAACCCGATCGTGGCGATCATCTGTTGGCTCATCGCCGGGCCGGTGGCCATCGGGTTGCTGGCCTGGTTCGTGATCAAGGACACCTTTGCCCGATCCTCCGGGCTCTATGCCGCCCCCGGGTGGGTCAAGCCACTGCACACGGTGGCAATCGTGGTGTCCCTCATCTGCATCCTGGCTCCGGCCTGGCGCATCGCTGATTGGGTGGGACATCTGTGAGGATTCTTCGAGCGCTGCTGGCCGGGCTCCTGCTGGTCGCGGCACCTCTGACTCTTGGCCTGGGCACGGCCGCCCCGGCCCACGCCGCAGAGACGGCCTCTGAACGTTTCGTGGCCTGCCTCAACGGGTCCAAGCGGGGCGACCTGTTGGTCCTGATCGACACCTCGGCGTCGTTGCGTACGTCCGATGGGGACGCCGCGCGCATCAAAGCCGGCGAATACTTGCTGCGCCGACTCGCCAAATCCGCCGATGACGGCAAGCTCGCCCTGAACGTCTCTCTCGCCGGTTTCGCGAACCGTTATGAACCGGGCACCCAGTGGAACGAGCTCAATCCGGGCAGCGTGGACCGGGTCCTGGGTGACATCCGGGCGTACCAGAACCGGAACACCGGTCAGGGCACCGACTATTGGCTGGGGCTCGATGGCGCTCGGCGCGCGCTCAGCGAACGCAAGCAGGCGGCGCCGGATTCCTGCCAGGCGATCGTCTTCTTCTCCGATGGAGCGCTCGATATCGACCGGGCACCCGATGAGGATGCCAACCCGATCGACCGACCGTACGCGCCGGACAACCCTTTGCGTACGCAGGCCGACCGGGATGCGGCTCGCACCGCGGCGACCGAATCGATGTGTCGCAAGGGTGGTCTGGCCGACCAGGTTCGCGTCGTCCCCATCACGGTGTTCGGGGTGGGGCTCACCGCGGGCGGTACGCGGGCCAGCGACTTTGACCTGATGCGCCGCGTCATCGAGGGTGGCTGCGGGGACGAGCCGGCCACCGGTCAGTTCGCACTGGCGCAGGACATCGACACCCTGCTGCAGGCCTTCGACCAGATCGCCGGTGTGAGCACACGGCAGGAGGGGCGCTATTGCCAGGGCCAGGAGCAGGCGCAACTGTGCGCCGAGGGCGCCCACAGCTTCGTCCTCGATGCCTCGATCAGCTCGGTCTCCGTCCTGGGCTCCGGTGACGTCGCCGATCCCCGGATCGTGCTCGTCGGACCGGGGGACCAGCAGCTGGAGCTGCGGCAGTCCCCGCTTGGTGAGCCGCAGCAGGCCCAGATCGACGGTGTTGGTGTCACGTGGACGTGGATGTCGCAGAAGACGTTCTCCGCCACCCTCGACTCGGCCGGCCGCAACGACATCTGGACCGGACGCTGGCGGTTGATCTTCTTCGACCCGACCGGCTCCAGCCCCCAGGCCAGGTCCCGCACGTCGATCCACATCTCCGGCAATGTCTTCCCGGTCTGGCCCGATGCTGCATCCGCGGAGGTCCGGGCCGGGGACTCCACCCAGGTGACGTTCGGTCTGGAGAACGCGGACCGGCAGCCGATCGACCCCGGCCAGTTGCTGGGCAAGGTGGAGCTTGACGCCACCCTGATCGACGCCGACGGCAACGAGACCCCGATCGCTCGCGGCCTCGGCCGGGACCAGATCACCACCCCACAGCGGCTCGACGCGACCAAGCTGGCCCCGGGCTCGGCCACCGTCCGGCTCGCCTTGCGAGTCACCACCGCCGGCTGGACCGACCCGCGGACACAGGAGAACGTGCCCGGCACCGAGCTGCGGCCCCAACTGAGCGATATCCCGTTCACCGTCGCGGCGCCGGCTGGCTTCGGTCGCGTCGATTCCCGGGTGAACTTCGGTTCGGTCGAGGGACCGGTCCGGCTCAGCGGTGCCTTGGCGGTGCACGGTCCGGGCTGCGTCTGGCTGGATTCCGCGACGCCGCCACAGATCCGCACCGGCCCCGCGGAGATCACGGCGGTCACCATCAGTTCAGTCGCCAGCAGCCCCGAGAGTTGCGTCCGCGTGGAGGCGGGGGCCAGCCAGGATCTGCCGCTGACGCTGACCAGCGACCAGACCGGCTCCGGTGGTCTCACCGGCACCTTCGCGGTGAAGATGACGTCGTTGGATGCGCCTGACCAAGTGCAGGACTTCACGGTGGACTACAGCGCTGAGATCAAGCGTCCGCTCAACCGGACCAACTTCGTCCTCACCCTGATCGCGGCGCTGCTGCTCGGCCCGGGAATCCCGCTCGCGCTGCTCTATCTGACCAAGCGCGCCACCGCCAAGATCCCCGACCGTCCGCTGTTGACCCAGGCTGTTCCGCTCCAGGTCTCCGGTTCGCAGTTGTTGCGTGACGGTGCCCCCTTCGCGCTGCGCGATGGTGACCTGCGGGCGATGGCGCAGATTCCGTCCGGCGGTGCCCGGTCACTCGACCTGGGTGGCGTCCGGCTGCGGACCAGGACGGGGAAGTCGCCCTTCGGCGTGGGCTCCGTCCTCGTCGAGGCCGGCCAACAGGTGGGCGTTTCCTCAGCCCAGGCCAACCAGTCCGCGACGCAGGCCGACCTGCCACTGGCCGTCCACAACAACTGGGTCCTGTTGCACGACCCCGCTGGTCCGCCGAACGCGGCGACTGCTGTGCTTCTCGTCGCCGGCGACGCGACACCGCAGGACCGCCAGCGTCTCATCGACGACCTCAACCGGCGCGGCCCGCAGGCCTTCGCGTCCTTGCGTGCACACAACACCGGTGCCGCGGGGGGCAACGACCAAGGGACCACGGCGCCACCGGCCAACCCATTCAGTGGTGGGCAGGCCCCATCCGGGCCTTCTGGTCCTGCGCCGTTCGGGTCCTCCGGGGCGGCACCGTTCGGGTCCTCCGGAGCGCCGAGCGGTCCGAGCACGCAGCCACCGGGTGGTCCGAGTGCGCCGCCGCCGG
>JAUNUL010000292.1:0-2361 GCA_030538175.1 Propionibacteriaceae bacterium
TCCCAGCTCACGGTTTCGGGGTCGATGCCGTGCGCGAGGAAGCGCTCGCCGGCGACCACGCCGAGGTTCCGGTGACCGCTGAGCTCTCCCCAGCGCCGGACGCTGGAGGTCAGCGCCACACCGGTCACATATTCCCGTTCCGCCAACACCGGTGTGGCGAAGCGTTCGATGCGGTCTGCGGAGGCGCCGGAAAGCCGGGCAACCTCCTCAAGAGATTCCCCGGCGCGGATCCGGGCTTGAATCTCCCGGGGTCGCAGCGCGCTGTCCATGTCGCTCTCCAGTGTCCGTCTCGGGTCACACCCGTTCGGTGCCGTCATCGGGTCTCATCGCGACATTCTGATATCGCGGAAGCCCCGACCGTACAGTAGCCATCAACCTATCCCCCTGTCCCCAACGGTGGTCACGGACAGGCCGAAAAACTGCCGTCGTCACCGTCTGACAAACTCGAGTCGCCTGCAGCCCAACCCCCGGGAGGTCCGGAGAATGACCCCGACGCTTCAGCCCTATGACGCCGTGCTCCTCATCTCTTTCGGGGGGCCCGAAGCCCCCGAGGATGTCATGCCCTTCCTGCTGCGGGTGACCGCAGGCCGGGGCATCCCGCAGACGCGGCTGGACCACGTGGCCGAGCGCTATCTGGCGCGGGACGGAGTCAGCCCGATCAACGCCGAGACCAGGGCCCTCGCCGAGGCGCTGACTGCCGAACTGGACGCCCGCGGGCTGTCGCTGCCCCTGGCCATCGGCAACCGCAACTCCCCGCCCTTCCTGTCCGAGGCACTCGACCAGTTGGCCGCGGGCGGTGCCCGGCGGATCCTGAGCGTCACCACGAGTGCCTTCCCGAGCTATCCGTCCTGCCGGCTCTATCAGGAGAATGTCGCCGACGCGCTGGCAGAGGTGGTCGAGGACGTCGAGGTGGATCGGATCCGCCACTATGCCCACCACCCCGGGTTCGTTGCCGCGAACGTGTCGGCCGTCACCGCAGCCGTCCGCGATCTCGGCCGGGCTCAACAACACAGCCCGACCCACCTGGTGTTCGTGACCCACTCGCTGCCGACGGAGTTGGCGGAGACCAGCGGTCCACCGCCGTGGGAGAGCCCCGGGAGCTATGTGGACTGGCACAACACGTTGGCTCACAACGTGGCGGATCAGGTCAGCCTGGCCATGGGCCGGGACCTGCCGTGGTCGTTGGCGTACTGCTCCCGCTCGGGTGCCCCGCACCAAGAGTGGCTGGAGCCCGATATCAACGACCATCTCACGGCCTTGGCCGAGCGGGGCACCACTCAGGTCGTCCTTGCCCCCATCGGGTTCACCTCCGACCACATGGAGGTCGTGTGGGATCTGGATACCGAGGCTGTTGCTCATGCCGAGCGGCTGGGGTTGAAAGTACGCCGTGCCAGCACGGCCCGGACCGACCCCGCATTCGTCAGCGGACTGGTCGATCTCATGCTGGAACGGGCCGCCGCGGCGCGAGGTGAGGAGAGGCTGCCCAGCGTCATCGACAACGGCAGTCCGGGCCGGCACATCTGCCCGCGTGACTGCTGTCCACATCCGACGCACCGTGGGGCGCCGACAGCCTGATCGGCATCAGCTCGCGGGTTCGTCCGCCACATCGGTAGCCGCGCGCCGGCCAGCCTCGATCAGCCAGCGTTGCGGATCGCCCATCGCGGCGTGGGTGCTCCCCGCGAGGTCCGTGAGGGAGTACGCCCGGCAGCCGGCTGGTGCGGTATCGATGGCACCGCCGATCACGATGCGTTGGGAGGGCCCGGCGAGCCCAAGGGCGTGGCCAACGGTCTTGCCCAGATCCGACGTCGCGTCCACCTTGCCCTCCCCGGTGATCAGGACGTCCGCGGAACGTGCTGCGGTCACCAGTCCGGTCGCTGCTGCGACATAGGGTGCGCCCGGCACCAATCGGGCCTGCAGGGCGCCGACCAGGGCGTACGCGGTGCCGCCCGCGGCCCCCATCCCCGGCTGCCAGGGGTCCGCGCCGACCACGTCCGCGAGCCGCGCCAAGCCGGCGTCCAGCGCCTCGATGTCCGCCTCGGTCGCACCTTTCTGGGGTCCGAACACAGCTGCTGCTCCCTCGGCGCCGAGCAGGGGAGCAGTGACGTCCGACAGCACGGTGATCGGTCCCGGGCGGACCAGCCCGGACCAGTCGATCCGTGCGAGCCGCCTGAGCGATCCGCCGCCCGGCGGCAGGGGTGCGCCGGTGGCGTCGAGGAACCGCGCTCCGAGCGCGGTCAACAGACCAGTGCCTCCGTCGGTGGAGGCCGAGCCACCCAGCCCGACCAGGATCTCGGGTGGGGTGCCCGCCGGACGTTCGACGATCGTCCGCAGCACCTCGCCCAGACCTTGCGTGGTGGCCCC
>JAUNUL010000292.1:2371-3811 GCA_030538175.1 Propionibacteriaceae bacterium
CGAGCGGATCAGGGGTGCGCATCAGCGGCAGTCCCGACACCAGAGCGAGTTCCGTGGCCGCACGCCCGTCGGACAACAGCAACCAGTGCCCCGGGACAGGGCGCCCATCGGGCCCCGTGACGGGACCGACCTCCTGCCACTCCGCTGCCGGATCTGCCGCTGCCAACGCGTCGAGCGTGCCCTCCCCTCCATCGGCCTGGGGACGTTCGAGGATCGCGTCGCCGGGGCGTACCTGCCGCCAACCGAGGCCGATCGCCCGGGCCGCGGCAGCCGCCTCGATCGTGCCCTTGAACGAGTCCGGAGCGATCACCACAGTGCAATGCGCCATCGGACCACTGTGCCAGCCCGAGGATGCCTCAGCCGCTGGGCGGCCCCGATTTCCCTGGGTCGCGTACGTTGTGGGCCGGGGTGTGATATGCATACGCGCAGGCTTTCGTGGTCTGCGGTGCAGGCCACGGATGACGAGCCCCGATTGGCCCGGCTGGTGCGCCGACGATCGCCCCCGCCGCCACGTTCGTATCGAAGAAGGGAACCATGGCCACCGATTACGACGCCCCGCGCAAATCCGACGAGGAAATCAGCGAAGACTCGATCGAGGAGCTGAAGACGCGGCGCAACGACAAGAACTCGGGGAAGGTCGACGAGGATGAAGTCGAGGCTGCCGAGGCCTTCGAACTCCCTGGCGCTGACCTCTCCCACGAGGAACTCACCGTGCGGGTGCTGCCACGCCAGCAGGACGAGTTCACCTGCGCAGGCTGCTTTCTGGTGCGTCACCGCAGCCAGATCGCCGAGGAGCGCAACGGCCAGGCCTATTGCCTGGACTGCGCGGGCTGAACCCCGGGCAGCCGGTCACACACACGCACTGGCAACAGCAAGAGGGGCCCCGGTTGGGGCCCCTCTTGCTGTTGTCGTGCTGTGCCGGTCAGAACCTGGTCAGCGTGTCGTCGTTGAGCGCTTTGCGCATGCGCTTCAACAGCCCACGGTTGGTCAACAGCTGGGCCGTGCCGACCCCGATGGCGCTGGCAGCGGCCCACGTGACGGCCAGGTGCAGGGGGGTGTCGGGATCACCGGGCTCCGGCGGCTCTTCACCGGTGATGATCTCCCACACCACGGTGAGGCCCTTCTGGGCGGCAAGCGTCGTCGCGGTGCCGATCAGCCCGGCATAGATTTTCCAAACCAGCGAGTTCATCGCTCTCCTCGTGTGGTGTCGGTTCCGAGATGTCCGATTCGGTGTTCATAGTAGAGCCGGGCGCTACGGTGGGTGACGACCACACCCCCTGCGGACCGGTCGGATGGCCGGCGCGGAAGGAGCCGAACGTGTCCACGGACGCACCTCGATCACCGTTGGCCTATTCGGAACGCCTCACCGTTCCGGTGCGGTGGTGGCTGCTGGCCCTGTTCTTCTTGATCTCGGTGTTCGTCGCGGTCGCGTTCTATCTC
>JAUNUL010000293.1 GCA_030538175.1 Propionibacteriaceae bacterium
GATCTCGTAGTTGTAGACCCCGCGGAGCCGTTTGGCGGGGTCTCCGATGCGCAGTTCCAAGGCGCCATCGCGAAGCGTGGTTTCGCGCACCGGGACAGAATTTCCGTCGCCGTAGGTGACCTTGACGTCGCGGAGTCCGATGTCGTGCTCGCCGTACTTGGTGGGCAGGATCCGCAGAATCCCGCGCTCATTGTTGAGGTGGGCGCGAATCCGTTCTCTCACCTCGACCCGCACCGCGGTGCCGTCTGAGGTCGCCACGTAGCGCCCATGGAAGCGCTCCATCGCCGGGGCCTCCTGCAGCCCGCCCCGAGCCAAGAACGCGATCGCTGCCAGCGCGAGCAGCATGATCGCCAGCCAGCCAACCGGAAACGCGATCCACTTCCGCCACAACTTCAGCATCTGCCCTCCTGCGTCACCATCATGGCTGCCCAACCGGTCATGGGCGGCAGAGTGGCCCAATCCGCCCGAGGTAACGGGCTCATAACTGTTGACGACAAAACTATTGACCCGCCCCGCACTGCCATCTAGGGTTCCCGTATCTAGAGACATGAATCAGGTTTCATGTTCTTCTTCAACGTGGAAGGAACCCTCCCCATGCGGATGCCCAAGATCGTGCTCGCGGCGCTGGCCGCGGCCTCTCTCGCCCTGGCCGCGTGTGCGCCACAGGACGTGACCCAGACGCCCGCTGACAACAAGCCTGCGTCGAGCCAGCCCGCCACCACGACCGAGACCACGCCGGCGGAGGGTGAGTCGACCCCGGCCGAGCCCGCCGACACGACCCCGGTCAAGGTAGGCATCATCTACTCCAAGACCGGCCCGCTCGCCGCCTACGGCGAGACCTTCTACCAGGGCTTCCTCGCAGGCCTCGACTACGCCACCGACGGCACCAACGCCGTGAACGGCCGCCCGCTCGAGATCACCTACACCGACGACGCGGGCAACCCCGACAAGGCCGTCTCGGCCGCCAAGGAGGCCATCGCCAATGGCACGAAGATCATCGGCGGCACCGTCGTCTCCGGTGTGGCTCTGACGCTGGCCGAGCAGGCTGCGCAGAACCAGGTACTCTACATCTCCGGCCCCGCCGCCACCGACGGCCTGCAGGGCATCAACAAGTACACGTTCCGTTCCGGCCGCCAGTCGCTGCAGGACGTCGCCGCCGGCGCCGCCTTCGTCGACTCGGGCCAGAAGGTGCTCGTCTTCGCGCAGGACAACGCGTTCGGCCAGGGCAACGTCGCCGCCGTCAAGGCCGTCTTCGGTGCCAAGGGCGTCGAGGTCTCCGAGCTGCTGGTGCCCGAGGAGGCGACCGACTTCATCCCGTTCGCCCGCCAGATCATCGAGGCCAAGCCCGACGCCGTGTTCGTCGCCTGGGCGGGAGCCACCTCCGGCGCCATGTGGCAGGGCCTCACTCAACAGGGTGTCTTCGATTCCACCAAGGTCATTACCGGCCTCGGCGACATCTCCACCTACAACGCGTTCGGTGAGGCCTCGGCCAACATCAGCTTCCTCAACCACTACTTCGCCGGCGCCGCCGACAACGACGTGAACAAGGCCCTCATCGAGCGCTTGGACGCCGGCGGTCACGCCGCCGACCTCTTCTCGCCCGACGGCTTCGTCGCTGCGCAGATGGTGGTCCGTGCCGTCGAGGCGGGTGGCGACGACGTCGACGCCATGATCGCCGGCCTCGAAGGCTGGGAGTTCGAGGGCCCGAAGGGCAAGCAGACGATCCGCGCCAGCGACCACGTCATGGTGCAGCCGATGTTCCACGCGAAGCTCGTCCAGGACGGCAGCGAGTGGAAGCCCGAGCTGGTCGACACCGTCTCGGCCGAGGACGCCGCCCCTGCCGAAGCCCCGTGACCGTGAGCTCCCCTGAAGCGACCGAATCGACCGGAGCCGGAGCCCCCCAGCGGGGCTCCGGCCACCCGGCCCTCGAGGTCCGCGACCTCGCATGGCAGGTGGGTGGCGCCAAGATCGTTCGCGGCGTCAACCTCGCGGTGGAGGAGGGCGAGATCGTCGGCGTGATCGGCCCGAACGGGGCCGGCAAGACCAGCCTCTTCAACCTCATCTCCGGCATCAACCCCGTGACCTCCGGGCAGGTGTTGCTGCAGGGCCAGGACGTCACCCGCGATTCGATTGCCTCCCGGGCTCGCCGCGGGCTCGGCCGCACCTTCCAAACGTCCAGCCTGTTTCCCCGCCTGACTGTGCTGGAGAACGTCCGGCTCACCGCGCAGCAGCGACTGGGCGGCAACCTATCGGTCATCAAGTTCCCGCGCTCGGGCGACGAGGCCACCCAAGACGCGTTAGAGCATCTGGCGACGGTGCGGCTCGGCAAGCTGAAGACCGCGGCCGGTGACCTCTCGCACGGCGACAAGCGCAAGCTCGAGATCGCCGTCCTGCTCGCTCAGGACCCCGCCGTCATCCTCCTCGACGAGCCGATGGCTGGCGTCTCCAGCCACGACGTACCGGGCCTCACCGAGGTCATCCGCGGACTACATCTGACGGGGCGCACCGTCATGCTCGTCGAGCATCATCTCGACGTCGTGCTCGGCCTCGTCGACCGCGTCGCCGTCATGCACCACGGCGAACTGCTCGCCGTCGACACCCCGGAAGGGATCATGAACAACCAAGCCGTGCAGTCCGCCTATCTGGGGGACATCGCATGACTCACGTCCTGACCGTCTCCCGGCTCAAGGGCCACATCGCTGGCCAGCAGGTCATCGAGGACATCACGTTCGACGTGCCTGCCGCCGGTGTCACGGCCGTGCTGGGCCGGAACGGTGTCGGCAAGACCTCCACGCTCAAGTCCATCCTGGGACTGATCCAGCGCACCGGCGAGATCACCTTCGACGGTGCGCGGATCGACCACCTGCCCACCCACAAGATCGTCCAACGCGGCGTGGGCTACGTGCCGGAGGATCGCGAACTGTTCCCCAGCCTCACGGTCGAGGAGAACCTGTCGCTGGCGATCCGCCAGAAGAACCCGCGGCTCGACCTCGTGCGCGAACTCTTCCCGGAGGTGCTCGTCGGGCGCACACAACAGCGCGCCGGCACCCTGTCCGGCGGCCAGCAGCAGATGGTGTCGCTGGCCCGCGCGCTCGTCAACGACAACCGACTGCTCCTCATCGACGAGCCGACGAAGGGGCTCGCCCCGAAGATCGTCGACGAGGTGGCCGTCGCCCTGCGCGAGGCCGCCAAGACGGCGCCCGTGGTCCTGGTCGAGCAGAACCTCAAGGTCATCGACGCCCTGGCTGACCGCGTCGTGGTCATCGATGCCGGCCGCGTCGTCCACACCGGACCGGCCCGCGAACTGCTCGACGACGAGGCGATGATCCAGCGGCTGCTCGGCGTCCACGGGGAGGCGGCCGCATGAGCACGTTCCTCCTCCTTGTGATCACCGGACTCGGGCTCGGCGCCCTCTACTTCCTTGTCGCCTCCGGCTTGTCGCTCATCTACGGCCTCATGGGCGTACTGAACTTCGCCCACGGCTCGTTCCTGACGCTGGCCGCCTTCGCCGGCTGGGCCGTGGGGCGTCAGGTGGGCCTGTCCACCTTCGGCGGTCTGGCCGTGTCGCTGGCCGTCGGCGCAGTGGTCGGGGCCGTCTTCGCGGCGCTCACGGAGCTACTGCTCGTCAGACGGTTGTATGAACGCCACATCGAACAGGTGCTCGTGACGGTCGGCCTTGCGCTGGCCAGCGTCGCCCTGTTCGAGGGCATCTGGGGCACCGACCCCATCTATCTCAACACCACTGGCTGGCTGAAGCAGACCACCACGATCTTCGGGGCCATCATCCCCAACGACCGCTTCCTCG
>JAUNUL010000294.1 GCA_030538175.1 Propionibacteriaceae bacterium
ACCGCCGGATGCTGTCGACCTATCGCACGGACCTGTTCGGCACCGGACGCGCGTTCAGCGACGATTTCACCTATCACCCGCTGGGTGGGGCCGTGCTCGGCAAGGTGACCGACGTCTATGGCCGCGTCCGTGGCAACCCCGGGCTCTATGTGACCGACGGGTCCTTGGTGCCCGGCATGCTCGGGGTGAATCCGTTCCTCACCATCACCGCGCTCGCCGAGCGGCTGATGGACGACGTGATCGCGAAGGATCTCTGAGCGACCGTACGCCCAGTCGGCGCCCGACCGGGTCGCGTTTCGCAGCACGTCACGCATGCGGGAGCGTCCGGAGCGGTAGGTAAGAATGGGGGTCATGCCGTCCGCTGAACTCACCAGGCGTGCCACCACGCCGCCTCCGTTGTCCATGCTGTCGCGACTGCGATTGAACACCGCCGTGGTGGCCGGCGCGCTGAGCGCCACCGCATCCCGGCTGGCCCGGCGCGGATCCGGCGCCTCGATCCGCGGGCAGGTCATGCAGCGCATCGATCCCGGATCGCTCGGCAAGCTCCTGCAGGGGCGACGGACGACGGTGGTGTCCGGCACCAACGGCAAGACCACGACGACCCACCTGCTCGCGGCTGCAGTCCGCGCCGGGCTGGGAGCCGAAGCCCGACGGTTGGTGACCAACGCAGACGGGGCCAACCTGCACTATGGCATCGCCTCGGCACTGAGCAGGGCACCCAAGGCGGACATCGCTGTGTTGGAGACCGATGAACGCGTCGTCGCCGACGTGATCCGGCTCGGTCGGCCCGAGGTGCTCGTGCTGCTCAACTTCAGCCGTGACCAGCTTGATCGGCATCACGAGATCAAGTCACTGGGCGCGGCCTGGCGGACGGCACTGGAGAGGGCCGGAGCCAGCGGACCGGTCGTGGTGGCCAACGCGGAGGAACCACTGATCGTCTGGGCGGCCCAGCCGGGCCACGAGGTCGTCTGGGTCGACACCGAAACCACGTGGCATGCAGATTCGGCGCTGTGCCCGGTCTGCGGGTCGGGCCTGCAGCGGACCGATCCCACCGAGGAGGTCGCCGGCTATTGGCATTGCACCGGCTGTGACCTGGCGAAACCCGCGACGACCTGGCGGGTCCAGGGCGACACGATCGTCGGCCCCGATGGCACTCCAACGCCGCCTGCGCACTGGCGGCCGCTGCGCTGCTGGGCGTGGACCCGGCGACGGCGATCAGCGGGATGCGTACTGTCACCTCTCCCGCCGGCAGGTTCGCCACGGCCCGGTTCGGGACGACGACCGCCCGACTGTTGCTGGCGAAGAACCCTGCCGGCTGGACCGAGGCGTTGCCGATCGCCGAAGCCGAAACGCTCGTGCTGGCGATCGACTCCGTCGCCGCCGACGGCAAGGACGTCTCCTGGCTGTGGGACGTCGACTTCGAACAGCTCGCCGGACGCACGATCGTCGCGACCGGTCCCCGCGCCACAGACCTGTCGGTGCGCCTGACGTACGCCGGTGTGGAGCACCGGGTCGAACCTGACCTCGCAAAGGCCTTGGCCGACCACCCCGAACCGGTCGACGTCATCACCACGTACACCCCCTTCCAGAAGCTGCGAAAGATGGGAGGGCTCGCATGAGCCTCGAGATCGTGCAGGTCTATCAGTCCCTCCTGGGCCTCTATGGCGACCAAGGCAACACTCGCGTCCTGCACAAGCGGGCGCAGTGGCGTGGGATCGACGTGACGGTGACCGAGGTCGAGCCCGGCCAGCCACTGCCGGAGACCGGGGACATCTATCTCCTCGGCGGCGGCGAGGACGGCGCCCAAACCGCGGCCGTCAAGGCGCTGCGGGCCGATGGTGGATTGCATCGGGCCGTGGATCGCGGTGCCGTGGTCTTCGGGGTCTGTGCGGGCTATCAGATCCTCGGCCACAGCTTCGGTGTCGGCCATGACGACGAGCCACACCAGGGGCTGGGCCTGCTGGACGTCACCACCACTCGCGGCCCGGAGCGCGCCGTCGGTGAGGTCCTGCACCGCTGGATCGGCCGGTTCGGCGACGATGCCTGGATCTCCGGGTTCGAGAACCACGGTGGATACACGACGCTCGGCACCGACGCCCAACCGTTCGCCCATGTCGAGGTCGGTGTCGGCAACGCCAACGACGGCACCGAGGGGGCCCTGCAGGGCACCGTCGTCGGCATGTACCCCCACGGGCCCGTCCTCCCCCGCAACCCGGCCCTCGCGGACTGGTTGCTGGAACTCGCCCTCGGCCGCGAGCTCGAGCCGCTGGACATCCCCGCGCATGCCGCGCTGCGGGCCGCCAGGCTCGCGGCAGTCCGCCCCTGAGCATCAGCCCCTGACGCACCCCACTTGGCTCCCCGGCGGGGCCAGTCCTGACGCACCCTGCTTGGTGTCCCCGGCTGGGCTCACCCAAGTGTGGCGAGCGCATCCTCCAGGCTGATCGCGCCGGCCACCAGGCCGAGGCTCTCCATGGCGGCTTGATGCGCTTCCGGGGTGGCCGCGGAGCACGCCTCATCCACGACCAGCGTGGTGAAGCCTGCGTCGCTGAGTTGGCGCGCAGTGCCCTCGACCGAGGCGTTCGTGGCCACCCCACACACCAGCACGGTCTCCACCCCGCGCTCACGGAGTTGGCCTTCGAGCTCAGGGGTAAGTCCCCCGATGCGCTGATGGGTATGCACGATGTCGCTATCGCGGACATCCGCCTCCGCGGCCAGTTCGGCTCCCGGTGAGCCTTCCTGCAGGCACTGGGTCTGGATGACCGCCTGCAGCAGGGCCGAGTTGGCGTGGAGGTCGGCATAGTCGGGCTGCCAGGCGACCCTGGCCCAGATCACGGGTGCACCGGCCGCGTGTGCGGCGTCGGTGAGCTGGCGGATCCGGGCGAACACGTCGCGCTCCTCGATCTGGGCTCTGAAGAACCCGGCGAACGCGCCGTCAGCGCCCACGATGTCCTGCTGCAGGTGGACGGCCAGCAAGGCCACGTTGCTGGTAGTGGTGGTCATGGTCTCCCCTTCGAGGCCGGTGGTTCGTTTGGATCGATCAAAGCACAGGCAGATCGTTGGCGCGCTCCCATGCGGCGTACGCCGTCCCGAGCTCCGCCAGGTCCGCCCGATGGTCACCGATTCGGCACCCGCGTCCGGAGCGTGACAGGCCGATGCCCTCGCGCCGCCAGCACGCACGTGCCTCGTCGAGCAGTGCCAGCGGCAGTTCGCCAGCCGCGTTGGTCACCCGCCACCAGGGCACCCCGTGGCCGTACGCCTTGAGCACCGCGCCGACCCGCCGAGCGCTCGTGCCGACCAGCTCACCCAGGTCCCCATAGCTGACCACACACCCCGGCGGCACCAGTTCCACGGCGGTTAACACCCGCTCGATCGTCGTTTCGCCCTGGGACATGCGGTCCATTGTCCCGTGTTGACGCTGGCCTACGTTCGGCGCTGCCCCGTGTTCGATATGTCCGTTTCCGCACCGTCGCTCGGGCACCTGAGTCCCTAGGATGGCGACGGCTCCCACGACAGGAGGACGGGTTGAGCACCTCACCACGACGCAGGGCCGCCCTGGCCAGCCGCACCCGGCGTACGGTCCAGCACCTGCCCCGCACCCTGCGGACGTTGCTCACCAACGAGATCATCCGGGGCACACTCGCCTGGCTGGTCGGTGGCGCCCTCGGCAGCATGATTGCCGAGAGAGCCTTCTCCGGTACTGGGGAACTGCCGGAGTTCACCGGCCCGGCGTTCGGCGCGTGGATCGGGTTCGCCGCGATTCACGCCCTGGCGACCTGGGTCGCCTTCCGGGCCCGCGAGGGTGA
>JAUNUL010000295.1 GCA_030538175.1 Propionibacteriaceae bacterium
GTGCGGGCCCGACTGCTAGGTCCAGGGCTGGACAGGGAGCGGGGGCAGCGACCGCGAGGTCAGGCCACGGGCTCCGGGTCCTTGACCTTGGCCAGCGGCGACGGCCACCACACCCGCCGGCCAACGATCGTGAACAGCGCCGGGATGACGATGGTCCGCACGACGAAGGTGTCGAGCAGGATGCCGATGCCGACGACGATGCCGAGCTGGGTCAGGGTGATCAGCGGCAGCACGCCGAGCACGGCGAACACCGCGGCCAACACAACGCCGGCACTGGTGATCACGCCACCGGTCACCGCCACCGCACGCACCATGCCATTGCGGGTGCCGTGGGTGGGTGTCTCCTCCTGGGCTCTGGTGACCAGGAAGATCGTGTAGTCCACGCCCAGCGCGATCAGGAACAGGAACGCGAACAGCGGGACCGAGACATCAAGCGCGGGGAAGCCAAAGACCCGGGTGCTCACCCACGTGCCCGCACCGAGCGCTGCGAACGAGCTGAGGGTCGTGGTGACGATCAACAGCAGCGGTGCCCACAGCGCCCGCAACAACACGAACAGCACCAGCAGCACCACGCCGAGAATCATCGGCAGGATGACCAACAGGTCGCGGGCAGCGGCCTGACGGGAGTCGAGTTGCTGGGCGTCCGGGCCGCCGACCTTGGCGTCGGCGCCGGCGATCGGTGCCAAGTCGGCGCGGATCTGTTCGATGGCGTCGAACGCTTCGGTTGAGGAGGGCTCACCGTTCAGCACGACTCGCCAGCGGGTCAGGCCACTGTCGGATTGACCGCTGACCTGGGCCTCGTCGACGCCAGGGACGGCCGCGAGCGCCTCCGTCACGGCCTGTGCCTGATCCGTGCGGGCGATGACCGTGGTGGGACCGGACAGACCTGGGGGATAGTGCTCGCGCAGGGTCTCGAAGCCCGTTGCGGATTCGGCCTCCACGCGGAACTGCTCGGTCTGTTCCAGACCGATGCGGGTGCCGAAGATGCCGGCGGTCAGCAGCGCGAGCACCGGCACGGTGGCGAGCAGGATCACCACCGGACGGCGGGCGACGCCGGAGGCGAGTCGGTGCCAGCCACCGGAGACCGAGCGGTCCTTGTCCCCGGGCCGCGGGATGAACGGCCAGAACAGGCCACGTCGGCTCAGCGCCAGCGCGGGTGGCAGGACCAGCAGGGCGTACATCAACGCGACCAGCAAACCGATCGCACAGGCGAATCCCAGGACCCGCGTGTTCGGCAGGGTGGCCGCCAGCAGTGTCAGCAGCGCCAGCACCACGGTCACGTTCGAGGCCAGGACCGCTGGCCCGGCATGCCGCACGGCAATGGCCAACGCCGTGTGGTGATCGGCGTGGCGACGCAACTCCTCGCGATAGCGCGACACGATCAGCAGCGCGTAGTTGGTGCCCGCGCCGAAGACGAGCACCGAGGTGATGCCGGTCGTGGATCCATCCAGGGAGATATCGAGCAACTCCGCCACCCGCGTGGCCACGATCGCCGCGGTGCGGTCCGCGATGCCGACCACCAGCAGGGGCACGAGCCAGAGGATGGGGGAGCGGTACGTGATCAGCAGCAACACCGCCACCACGAGTGCGGCGGCCGCGAGCAGGGTGAAGTCCGCCCCCTCGAAGGCTGCGGCCAAGTCGGCACCGAACGCCGGACCGCCCGTCACCTCCACCTTCAGCTCTGCGGGGAGACCTTCGTTGGCAGCTGCCCGCACGTCCTTGATCGCGTCGTTCAGCGGGATGCCGCTCATCCCGGCATCGAACATGACGGTGGCCATGGCAGCACGACCGTCCTCGGACGGGAACACTGGCGGTCCGGGGGGCTCCTCGGCCCCACCGCGGTCCACCTGCAGCATGCGGGCCTTGGCCTCGGCCGCTGCACCAAGATCCGCCGGGGTCAACGTGCCACCGTCGGTGCGGGTGAACACAGCGAGCGCCGGGGCGACCCCGGCGTCGGGGAATTCCTGCTGCAGGGTCGCCACCTGGGCGGCCTCGGCTTCATTGGGCAGGGAGTTGGGGGCGCTGGAAGGAGTCTTCTCGGTGCCCCAGGCCATGATCGCGCTGGTGAACACCAGGGCAAGGATCAACAGGATCCAGGATCGACGGCCGGAGACGAGCCGGCCGAACCGGGCCCACCCGCTTCCATCGAGTCCGTCGTGGGACCTGTCCAGGGACTGCTCTGGTTCGTCGGTTGGATGCTCGCGGTCTGCGCGGTCAGATGTGAACACCGGAAAAAGATACCTCAGCCACTTAACAATCAAAAACGAGAGCGAGTCGTGGGACACTGCGGGCGGGATATTCTGCGCCAATGGGCGAACGTGTGGCCCCGGAGCCGGGCGAGCGGTTCGGGTTGGAACAGGAACTCGTGCAGCTGGTCCGTGCCCTGTCCTCGGTTTCCACCCAGCTCGGGCACGATTTCGCGGGGCGCCACCAGCTTCGGGAGCCTGACATGCGGGCGCTGATGCTGATCTATGCCGCCGACCTCGAGGGTGACCCGCTGTCCACCACCCAGTTGGCGCATGCGTTGGGGCTGACCTCGGCGGGGGGCACCTATCTCGTGGATCGCCTCGTGGCCTCGGGTCACGTTCGTCGCGAACCGCACCCGACTGACCGGCGCAAGATTCTCCTGCGGTACGCCGAGCCCGGCCTGGCTGTCGCGCAGGCATTTTTCGGTCCCCTGTTCCGAGCCAACCAGGAAGCACTGGCGCGTCACGATGAAGGCGCCCTGCGGATTGCCGTCGAGGTGCTGAGCGATCTCATCTCCGCCATGGACGGCTATCGGGCAACGTTGCGGGACAGCTGAATCCGGGACAAGCCAGCACACCGTTGACGGGAATGACAAAGCCGCCCGGTCACACTCGCTGGGCGAGGGACCGGACGGCTTGGGTGTCGGGACGGATCCGGGACAGATCAGACCTTGAGGATCAGGCGCTGAGCGCCTCGTCGTCCTGCTTGGACTCCTGCTCCTTGGCAGCTGCCTGGATGGCGGTGAGAGCGATCGTGTATTCGATGTCCTCCACCAGCGCGCCGCGGGACAGGTCGTTCACTGGCGCGGACAGGCCCTGCAGCATCGGGCCGATGCTGATGACGCTGGCCGAGCGCTGAACGGCCTTATAGGTGGTGTTGCCGGTGTTGAGGTCCGGGAACACGAACACTGTGGCGCGACCCGCGACCGTGCTGTCGGGGGCCTTGCTCTTGGCCACCGAGGCCGTGGTGGCGGCGTCGTACTGCAGCGGGCCGTCGATCAGGATCTCCGGTCGCTTCTGGCGCACGATCTCGGTCGCCTCCGCCACCTTGATGACGTCCGCACCCGCACCCGAGGTGCCGGTGGAGAAGGAGATCATCGCCACGCGCGGCTCGATGCCGAATGCGGCGGCCGAATCGGCCGACTGGATCGCGATGTCCGCGAGCTCCTCGGCATTCGGATCCGGGTTGATCGCGCAGTCGCCATAGACGACCACGTCATCAGGCAGGCACATGAAGAACACCGACGACACCAGCTTGGCGTCCGCCTTGGTGCCAAGGATCTGGAGCGCGGGACGCACCGTGTTGGCGGTCGTGTGCACCGCTCCGGAGACCAGGCCGTCGACCTCGCCGAGGTGAACCATCATCGTGCCGAGCATGACCGTGTCGTCCAGTTCGTCGCGGGCCTTCAGCTCGGTCATGCCCTTGTGCTTGCGGCGGGCGACCAGGGCATCGACATACTTCTGGTCGATCGTGGTCGGATCGATGATCGTGATGTCCTCGGGCAGCACGAGCCCACGGCTGAACGCGGTCGACTGCACTTCCTCGGGCTTCGC
>JAUNUL010000296.1 GCA_030538175.1 Propionibacteriaceae bacterium
TGGCGCTCGACAACGTGTCCCTGCACGTGGCCGAGCGGGATTTCGTCACCGTGATCGGCTCCAACGGAGCCGGAAAATCCACGCTGTTGAACGTCGTGGCTGGGGCGTACCGTCCCGAATCGGGGCGGGTCATCATTGACGACCGTGACGTGACAAGGGAGCCCGACTACAAGGTCGCCCGCTATGTCGGTCGCGTCTTCCAGGATCCGATGGCGGGCACCTGCCCCAACGGGACGGTCGAGCAGAACCTCTCGATGGCGTACGCCCGGGGCAGCCGCCGCGGCCTGCGGCAATCCCTCACCCGTGCCAAGCGGGCGGTCTTCCGCCAAGAACTGCAGGCGCTTGAGCTCGGCCTCGAGGACCGACTCGGCGTCGATGTGGGCCTGCTGTCGGGCGGCCAGCGCCAGGCGTTGAGCCTGTTGATGGCGACCTTCAGCAATCCACGCATCCTGTTGCTCGACGAACACACCGCCGCTCTCGACCCGGCCCGGGCCGAACACGTCACCCAACTCACCGAGGCGGCGGTCGAGCGCTATGGGCTCACCACCCTGATGGTCACCCACAACATGGCCCAGGCCCTGCGCCTGGGCAATCGGTTGATCATGATGCACGCCGGGCGGATCGTGTTCGAGCTGTCCGGCGCGGACAAGGAGAACGCGACCGTTCAGGACCTGCTCGACGAGTTCGCCAAGCTCAAGGTCACCACCGACCGGACCCTGCTGGGAGCGCTGGATGAGGAGCCGCGCGACCCGTCACCAGCCAAGGGAGAGCCCGCGGCGGACCCATGGCCGAGGCAGTCGGATCGCTGACCCACAGGGAAACGTGATGTTTCCCATAGCTGAAATGGCGTGACCTAGCCCACGCGGGCCCCCTAAAGTTTCTGGCCATCAGAGCGTCAGGTCGAGGGAGCCCCTATGCAAGCCATTGAAGATCTCCTGGAAGATATTGGTTCCATCGTCTGGGGCCCGTTTCTGTTGATTCCCCTGCTTCTGGGCACGGGCCTCTATCTGACAATCCGTCTGGGCGGTCTGCAGTTCACGAAGCTCGGCCCGGGCCTCGCACTCGGTCTGCTGCGTCGCAAGGACCGCGGCGCCGAGGGTGACATCTCCCAGTTCCAGGCGCTGACAACCGCGCTGGCCGCCACGGTGGGCACCGGCAACATCGTCGGTGTTGCCACCGCCATCGGGATCGGTGGCCCGGGCGCACTGTTCTGGATGTGGGTCACCGGGCTGCTCGGCATGGCCAGCAAATATTCAGAGGCGTTCCTCGCCGTCCGGTTCCGCCGCACCGATTCCGCCGGCGAGAAGTCGGGCGGCCCGCAGTACTACCTGCAGCACGGCATCAAGCACCCGATCGGCAAGGTGCTGGCGATCATGTTCGCGATCTTCGCAGTCCTCGCGTGCTTCGGCAACTCGATCGCCTCCAACGTCGAGGGTTCCTTCGGCATCGCGACGTGGGTGACCGGCGCGGTCCTGACCGTGGCGACGCTCATCGTGCTGGTCGGGGGCATCAAGTCGATCGGCAACGTCACCGCCAGCCTCGTGCCCATCATGATCGTGTTCTATGTCGTCGCCGCGATCTATATCCTCGTCGTCAACGTCGGGGACATCCCGGCGGCGTTGGGGCTGATCTTCACCGATGCCTTCACCGGCACCGCCGCGGTTGGCGGCTTCGCCGGCTCGGTGATCATGATCGCGGTGCAATACGGCGTGGCCCGCGGCCTGTTCTCCAACGAGTCGGGCATGGGTTCCGCAGCCATCGCCGCGGCGGCCGCCCAGACCTCCCACCCG
The DNA here is from genome assembly GCA_030538175.1 of Propionibacteriaceae bacterium. Lineage (GTDB taxonomy): Bacteria > Actinomycetota > Actinomycetes > Propionibacteriales > Propionibacteriaceae > Enemella. Next base: position 1,791 of record JAUNUL010000296.1, read on the forward strand.
GTACGCCAGGGCCTCGTTTCGATGACCCAGACCTTCATCGACACCATCATCGTCGTGTCCTGCACTGGCCTCGTCATCGTGACCACCGGGACGTGGAGCAACATCGACCCCGAGACCGGCGAGCAGGTCTCTGCAGCGCTGATGACCGGTGAAGCATTCACCCATGGTCTGCCGGGTCAGTGGGGTCACTACATCGTGACGATCGGGCTCGTGCTGTTCGCGTACTCCACGATTCTCGGCTGGGCTTACTACGGCGAGCGCAACGTCGAACGGCTCTTCGGCCGCGCCTTCGTGATGCCGTTCCGGATTCTGTTCTCGTTGATCGTATTCGTCGGCTGCACCGTCCGGCTCGGCATCGTGTGGAACTTCTCCGACATCATGAACGGCCTGATGGCCCTGCCCAACCTGATCGGCCTGCTCATCCTCTCCGGACTCATCGCCCGCGAAACCCGCTGGTATCTCAAGCACGACCCCAAACTCCTCGCCTCTCCCGAGGACATCGAGCTGTTCATGGCCGGGCGACCGGAGTGGTCGGAGTGGAAGGCCGGCGACCGGATCGGTTCGAGCCACGGCAAGATGGCACCATGACGCCTGCCCTTAGCGCGGCCGCGATCGCGACCTGGCGCGCGGACAACATCGCCCGGAAACGTGCGCTGGGTCCCGGACCTGACATGGCAGCCACGCGAGACCTGCTGCTCCCGACCGAGGACAATCCCGTCCGGGCTCGGCTGCTGGTGCCGGTTCCCCAGCCGGCCGGGGTGATCGTCTATTTCCATGGCGGCGGGTGGATCACCGGCAGCATCGACACCTTCGATCGCTTGGGCCGCGAACTCGCGCGTCGCACTGGCTGGACCGTCCTGCTCGTTGACTATGCGAAGGCTCCGGAACGACCTTTCCCCCAGGGGCTCGAGGATGCCTGGGCCGCGTGGCAGTGGACGGTCGACCACGTGGCGGCCGAGCTCACCGACCTCGGCACCCCGCCCCAGGAAGGGTTCGGGATCGTCGTCGCCGGGGACTCCTCGGGCGGCAACCTGGCCACGGTCGTGGCCCGCCGGGCGCGCGATGCCGGCGTACGCCTCGATGGCCAAGTGCTGATCTATCCGGTCACCGACTGCGATCCGAACCGCCCGAGCTATCAGGACGTCCCGGACAGCCGCGGGCATATCGAGGCCATCTGGGATCTCTATTGCCCCGTCGACCTGCGCACCCATCCGGATGCCTCACCGCTGCGGGCGCCGTCTCTCGCGGGCTTGGCGCCGGCCTTGGTGCTCAGCGCGGAGACGGATGCGCTCAACTCGGAGATCGAGGAGTACGCCGACCGGCTCGCCGCTGAAGGCGTCCGGGTGGCACGGCACCACATGCCCGGAACCCAACACGGCTGCCTCAGCTATTGGGACACCGTCCCGGCGGCCGGCTCCGGCTTGGATGCGATCGCCGCCTGGTTGGTGAGCGGACTCAGCTGACGAGAGCGGGATATTCGATCTTGGGGCAGGTATCCATCACGACCTCCAGCCCCGCGGCCGCTGCCCGTTCGGCGGCCTCCTCGTCAATCACCCCGAGCTGCAACCAGACCATGCGGATGCCGAGGCGATCCTTCTGCTCGATGGCCTCGTCAACGACCGCACCGACCAACTCGGAACGGACAAAGAAGTCGACCACGTCGACCTGCACGCCGTCGGGGATGTCGGCCAGGGTCGCGTACCCCTGCTCCCCCAACACCTCCTCGGCATCCGGATGGACCGGAATGATCGTGTGGTCGAGATGATCCTGCAGCCACGCGGCGATCCGGTACGCCGTCCGGCGCGTGTTGGCCGACAGCCCCACCACGGTCCACGTGCCGGGGGTCAGCAGCGCTGCACGGATCTGGTCAGAATTGTTGATGTCAGTCACCCACGCAGTTTTCCACGCAGAACCGTGCGGACCAACAACACCAGCGCGACCGCCTGGGCGAGGGCCACGACGACGATCAGTGCGGGGATGGACCGGTCGAGCAGATAGCCAGCGACGA
>JAUNUL010000297.1 GCA_030538175.1 Propionibacteriaceae bacterium
CAGCACGGTGACCTGTTCACCGATCCGCTCGGCGGCCCGGTCGGCCACGGTGGCTCGGACGATCGCGCCGATCTTGGTCTTTTCCAGCACCAGCCACAGGGCGAACCCGATCACCAGACCGACCAGGATCATCACCAGGCGATAGGTGGGCAGGGGCGCCCCGAGGAACTCAACGGTGCCCGCCAGCGCGGGCGGAGCCGGCACGGACTTGACGTCCGCGCCGAAGATCATGATCAGCACGTCGGCCACGATCATCGACACACCAAGCGTGAGCATGGCTTGTCGCAGGTGGTCGGTGATCGAGGACGTCAGCACCGCGAGCAGCACACCGGCCAGCAGGCCGATCATGGCTGCGATGAGGACCGCCGCGAAGGAGAGGGCGCTGGAGGCACCCCCGCCGAGCACGGCCACACCCACATAGGCACCGATCAGGGCGATCGAGCCATGGGCCAGGTTGAGCACGTCCATGGTGCCGAACACCAGGGACAGGCCGATGGCCACGATGAACAGCACCGCGCCGAGCGCGAGGCCGTTCACCATGGTCCCGGCGTTGGCGGCAAGCCATTCCATTGAGGGATCAGCCAGCCTTCAGCTCGGACACGACGGCGTTGACGCGCTTGCCATCGACATCCTTGACCTCACGCAGCCAGTACGGCTGGTCGGGGTCGTGGTTGGCGTTGAACTTCCAGGTGCCGCGCGGAGAGTCGACGTCACCGACGTTCTTGAGCGCGGCGGCGATGGACTTGCCGTCGACGCCCTGGGCGCCTTCGAGGGCCTTGTCGAGGACTGCTGCTGCGTCATACATCTGCACGGAATAGACCGTCGGGGCCATGTTCCACTTGGCGGTGTAGTCGGTCACGAACTTCTTGTTCTCGGGGCTGTCGATCTGGTCCGAATAGTGCAGGACCGTCTTCACTCCGACTGCGGCGTCGCCCTGGGCGTCGAGGACGGAGCCCTCGGTCAGGAAGCCGGAGCCATAGAGCTGGATGTCCTCGTTGCCGAGGAACTGCTTGAACTGCTGGACGAAGGCCACCGCCTCTGCACCGGCATAGAAGACGTAGACGCCCTTGGCGCCGGAGGTGCGGATCTGGTTCAGATAGGGCTGGTAGTCGGTGGTCTGACCGAACGGGGTGAAGGCCTCACCGGCGATCTGCCCGCCGGCTGCCTCGAACGACTTCTTGAACCCGGCGGTGGCTTCTTTGCCGGCGGCGTAGTCAGGCGCCATGAGGAAGATGCTGCCGTTGCCGACCTCTTCCTTAGCCTTCGGGCCGAGTGCGGCGGCGACGCCACCGTTGGTGAAGCTGGTCCGCCAGATGTAGTCGGACGGGGTCTGGGTCAGGGTGTCCGCGCCGGCGTTGGCGACGATGAGCGGGACCTCGGATTCGTTGAAGGTCCGCTGCAGGCCGGCCGCCGTGGCGGAGTTGACGATGCCGACGACGGCACCGACCTGATCCTGGGTGATCAGCTTCTCCGTCGCCGGAACGCCAGTCTGAGGCCCTGCCCCTTCGTCAACCTCGACGAGCTGAACGTCCTTGCCGCCGAGCTTGTTGTCGTGCTGTTCCAGATAGAGCTTGAAGCCCTGCTCCATGTCCTTGCCCAGGGCGGCATAGACGCCGGACTTGGGCACCGAGACACCGATCTTGACCGGTCCGGCAGCCGCGCCGCCGCCGGTCCCACTTCCGCTGCCGCCGCCGCTCGTGCCGAGCGAGCCGCCGCCACAGGCCGAGAGCGCGAGGGCGCCGACCATGGCCGGGATCACCACCACTTTGCGAAGCGCACCGAATGAAAATGACATGAGTTGCCTTTCCCCATTGAAAAGAGTCACTTGCCGACCCGAGGGTCGCCCGGTCAACAAAAGTGTGCCCAGACCGGAAGCAAGCGTGTCGACAAGGGTGCCAGGCTTGGGCCAAGGTCGGCCCGGCTATCTGCCCAGTCGTTACCAGGGTGTCACCAAGGGTGAGCCGAGTATTGCGCGCGGATCGGTTCGTCGGCTGCGCGCGATGGGTTAGTCAGCGAGGGGCCCAAAGGGTACGCCGAGTCGGGCGAGCATCTGCTCTCCGCCGTCGGGTGCGGTGAGGACCCAGAGCCCGTGTTCGGTGATGGCGACGGTGTGTTCCCAGTGGGCGGCGGCGCTGCCGTCGCTGGTGACGACCGTCCAGTCATCGTCGAGTGTGACGTTCTCGGGGTTGCCGAGAGTGAGCATGGGCTCGATGGCGAGGGCCATGCCGACGACGATCTTGGGGCTCCGGCCAGCGTGGCGATAGTTGGGCACGTCCGGAACCTGGTGCATGGCGGAGCCGATGCCGTGTCCGACGAACTCGGTGACGATGCCGTATTCGTGGTCCTGCTGCGAGACGTAGTCATCGATGGCGGCGCCGATGTCGCGGACCCGACCTCCGCGGCGTACGGCCGCGATCCCCTGCCAGAGGGATTCCTGGGTGACCCTGCTCAGCTCGGCGTGCTCCGGGGCGGGGTCACCGACAAAGAAGGTCCGGGCAGAGTCGCCGTGCCAGCCGTCGATGATCGCGCCACAGTCGATGGAGACGAGGTCGCCGTCGGCCAGGACTCGGTTGCCCGGGATGCCGTGCACGATCTCCTCGTTGACGGAGATGCAGACGACAGCCGGGAACCCTGGCTGGCCGGGGGACGCGCCATAGTTCAGGAACGACGGGGTTGCTCCCGCGCTGGCGATGACCTCGGCGGCGACGTCGTTCAGCTCCTGGGTGGTGGTTCCTGGTGCGGCCGCGGCGATGGTGCGGGTGAGGGCCCGCTCGACGACCAGGCCTGCTCGACGCATGGCGCGGAAGTCGTCCGGGCCCTTCAGCTCAATGCCGCGACCGCCCCGGATCAACGGTCGAGTTTGGCGTCGAGGGCGGAGAAGATGCGCTGGCCGACCTCGTCGATCTCGCCGAGGCCATCAACACCGACGAGCAGGCCGCGATCGCCATAGACCTGGAGGAGGTCGGCGGTCTGCTCGACGTAGATCTCCTGGCGGCGACGAATGGTCTCTTCGTTGTCGTCGGCGCGGCCCTCGATCTCGGCTCGCTTGAGCAGGCGGCTGACGAGCTCGTCCTGGTCGGCTTCGAGAGAGACCACGGCATCGAGGGCCTGGTTGCTGTCGGCCAGCATCTGGTCGAGCGCGTCCACCTGGCCGGCGGTGCGTGGGTAGCCATCGAGCAGGAAGCCGTTGGCGGCATCGGGCTCGCCCAGTCGTTCGGCGACGATCTGGTTGGTGATCTCGTCGGAGACATAGCCGCCGGAGAGCATGATCTCCTTGACCTGCAGCGCGAGCTCGGATGCGGTCGCGGCGTCGGCTTTGGAGATCGCCCGGAAGATGTCACCGGTGGAGATGGCGGGAATGCCGTAGTGCTCGGCGATCCCCTTGGCCTGCGTGCCCTTGCCCGCACCGGGGGGACCCATGATCAACAGCCTCATTGCGTTTCCTTCCGTTGGGTTGTCGCGGGCGCTCGGCGCGTCAGCGGAGGAATCCCTCGTATTTGCGCTGCTGGAGCCGCGATTCGATCTGTCTCACAGTATCGAGACCGACACCGACAATGATGAGCAATGAGGTGCCGCCGAAGGGGAAGTTCTGGTTCGCCTGCACAAGGATGAAGGCGATCGACGGCAGCAGCGAGATCAAGCCCAGATAGAACGAGCCCGGGAACGTCAGGCGGGACAGGACGAAGCCCAAGTATTTCTCTGTTGGCTTGCCGGCCCGGATGCCGGGGATGAAGCCGCCGTACTTCTTCATGTTGTCGGCGACCTCTTCGGGGTTGAAGG
>JAUNUL010000298.1 GCA_030538175.1 Propionibacteriaceae bacterium
CGGGCTGAGCCTGCTGGCCGTAGCCGGGCTGAGCCTGCTGGCCATAACCCGCCTGCTGCCCATAGGTCTGATTGGGCTGCTGCTCATAGACGGGCTGGTGCGCGGGCTGACCCTCGCCATAGCCGGCCTGCTGGCCGTAATCAGCCTGCTGACCATAGGCCGGCTGCGCAGGCTGCTGACCGAGCTGGGGCTGGCTCGGCTCGCTGCGCACCTCGGAGCGCTGCTGCGAGGGAGCCTGGTGCTCATCACCGCGATAGGCAATCGACCCGAAGTTGACGTCCGGGGACTGGCGGGCGGCCGGATCGGTGACCTCGAAATAGGTCGCCTTCTCGAACTTGAACGCCGATGCGATCAGGCTGGACGGGACCGACTCGACCTTGGTGTTGTATTCGCGCACGTTGGCGTTGTAGTAACGCCGGCCGGCCGCGATCCGGTCCTCGGTCTCGCTCAGTTCCTTCTGCAGTTGCAGGAAGTTCTGATTCGACTTCAGGTCGGGATAGGCCTCCACCGACACCAGCAGGTTGTGCACCGCACCGGACAGGGCCTCTTCGGTGCGGGCCCGCTGTGCGGACGGCAGCGCACCCTCCTGATGGGCGACCGACGCCGCCTGATTGCGCAGGCGGGTGATGTCTTCCAAGGTGTTGCGCTCGTGGGCAGCGAAACCGCGCACGGTCTCCACGAGATTGGGGATCAGCTCATAACGCCGGTTGAGCTCGACGTCGACCTGGCGCCAAGCTTCCTGGATCATGTTGCGCTGGCGGACGAAGCCGTTGTACATGCTCATCACGCCAAAGCCGAGCGCGATCAACAGAAGCAGGACAACGAGCAGGATGATCAGGGGAACAGTCATGGCTCACTCCGGTCCGACTGGGGGTCGAGGTATCCCGATCCTAGACCAGCGCACCGACAACACCACGGCCCACGCCTCTGAGCCCCTCACAGAATGTCTGAAATCAGGGTTAACATTGCTTGGGCTTCCCCCGCTCAGTTTTTTCACACGCGCCATCACCGGGATTTCGAGCAAGGACGGGCATTGGGCATGGATAGTTCCACCACTCATGTCGAGACAAGCACTCAGGTCGAGACGAGCTTGTTGCGCATCGACGGGCTGGAGAAGAAGCACAATGGCCGCCCTGTGCTGCAGGGCATCAGTCTGGATGTCCGGCCCGGGGAGGTGCTCGGCCTGGTCGGCGAGAACGGTGTGGGGAAATCCACGCTGATGAGCATCCTCGCCGGTGACTATCCCCCGGATGCCGGGGAGATGTTCCTCGGCGACACTCCGTATCAGGCGCTGGACCATCAGCAGGCCCGCACCCAGGGCATCGGGATCATCCGGCAGCAGTTCCGCATCGACGATGACCTGACCGTCGCCCAGGCCATCTATCGCGAGGGCCCGATGGCAGGGCTGCCGCACGAACAACTCGAGCGCCCTGCTCGCCACTTGCTGCGGGATATCGGCATCGAGCTCGATCCGAGTGCTCGCATGGGCGACCTGCTCCGATCCGAGCACGGGCTGGTCGAGGCCGCCCGCATGTTGGCCGAAGACGCGCAACTGGTGTTGATGGACGAGGTTGCCGCGACGTTCAACGTGCGCGAGATCTCCGACCTGCACTTCATCACCTCCCGGCTCACCCGCCAGGGGCGCAGCGTGATCTATATCTCCCACCGGCTCCAGGAAGTCATCGCGGTGTCGGACCGCATCGCCGTCCTTGTGGGCGGGCGGGTGTCGAAGGAGTTCGCCGCTTCCGATGTGACCAGCGACCACATCGCCGACGCGATGCTGGAGAACCGCTATGCGGAGGGCCGCTCACGGGAGGGCCACAGGCGCGAGGATGTCCTGCTGTCGGTCGAGGGGCTGTCGACCCCGGACTTGCTCCAGGACGTGACCTTCGAGGTGCACCGGGGTGAGGTGCTCGGCCTATGCGGTCCCCGCCGGGGCGGGATCAACGAGATCGCCGGGGCACTGGTGGGTGAGACCGCCGCCACCTGGACCCATCTGCGGTTGGCCGGCCAGGAACGCGAGATCCGTACGCCGGCTGACGCGGCCTCCCTGCGGATCGCCTATTTCTCCGATGACGACGACGAGCTGGGCCTCAGCGAGTCCGAGACCATTGCTCGGTCGATGATGGCCAGTGGGTGGCGCGATGACCTCGACTTCGCCTCCGAGGTGGCGGCGTTGCGCGAGATCATCGAGACGCTGCAGCAACTCAACGTGAAGACCCAGAGCCTGAAGGCTGGCCTCGGCACGCTGTCCGGTGGCGACAAGCAGAAAGTCGCGCTCAGCCGGTGGATGACCGAGGATCGCGACCTCATCATCCTCAACGAGCCCACCCGGGGTCTGGATGTCGGGGCCCGCCGGGAGATCTTCGGCATCCTCGCTGACCACACGGCCAACAGCCGCAGCGCCATCCTCATCTCATCGGATCCCGGCGAGCTGCTCGAATGGTGCGACCGCATTGCTTTCGTTCGTGGCGGCAAAATCACCCGGATCGCCGACGCCGCTGACCTGGACGATGCGGATATCGCCGTGGCCATGAGCTCCCGCGCAGCCGTCTGAGAACCAAGCCGATTCCTCACCACGGCACCTCCCGCTGGCGGGTCCCGAAGAGTTGCCGAGCTGAGTCCAGTTCCCCGCTGGCGGGTCCCCACGAGTTGCCGACCTGAGTGCAGCTCCCCAACGTGCTGGCGGGACGGGGTCCTGCGCACAGGTTGGGGAGTCAGGTCTCAGCGAGACGGGGATAGGAGTTCGTGACGACCGCCTCGGCGGCGCCTCCCCGTCATTTCGGGGCACCAAATTGGAAAGGGTGTCCGGCCAACTGGCCGGACACCCTTATTGATGTCGAATGTCTGCTGCGCCTGGGTCTGCAAACGCTCCCAGACGCATCGGACGTGCGAACGTCAGACGCGCACCGCGCGGGCGACGACGCTGAGCTTGTGTCGGGCGAGCGCCAGGTTGGCGCTGTTGCGGTTCAGCGTCAGGTAGAGGAACAGGCCCTTGTTGTTCTCGTCCTTGAGGACGTTGATCAGGTGATACTGCTGACCGAGGGTGATGAGGATGTCGTCGATCTGGTCGGTGATGCCCAGGTCGCGCATGGTGTTCACCTTGGCCCGGACCACGTTGCTGTTGCCCGCGGCCGCGACCTCGAGGCTGAAGCCCGGGTTGCCACCGTGTGCGAGCGCCATGCCACTGGCAAGGTCCACAATGGCCGCGCCGGTCGCCCCGTCGATGCTGAGCAGGTCTGCGATGGCTTGTTCGAGTTGAGACATTGTCGAGATCCCTTCCAAGGATGATGATGATTCGGCGTCAGACGCCGGGTCGTTTGCTTCAGCAGCTGACGCATAGGCAAGACCCAAGTCGTCCGCCTCATCGACCGTCGACGGTATTTCGAGGCGACTCGGCACCAAATCATCAGGGTGCGCTTCACGCCGTGGGGTCGGAGTGTCAGACCAGACAAGAATGGCGTCGTCAACGAGGTCCGGCACGTCAGGCTCATCCGGAGCCCTGTCCTCTTTCCCCTTGCGAGACCACCAGGCGGCCACTCGTCACCCCTTCGTTTGTCGACAGACTGTGGCTAAACCTAGAGCATTTTCCCAGGAACCAATAAATCGTTCACGGCTGAATCCCAGATCTGAAACGAAAAGATCCGGAACATGGCGGGATCAGCCTTCGCTATGGAGATCAAAGCCCTAAATTATGCCAGCCCGAGATCTTCTGCACTGACGGCAAATCGATATTTCAAACCGGCATCTGCGATGG
>JAUNUL010000299.1 GCA_030538175.1 Propionibacteriaceae bacterium
ACCGAGAAGATGGCCGAACTACTAACCAGTGGTGCACTCACCCCCTGAAACCGCCGGGGACCTCTGTTCAGGTCGGGGAGTGCCCGGGCTGGGGGGCCTGGATAACGCCCAGTTGGATCATGGCACCGAGCTCGTCGCGGACGCCCCAATGTTCGGCCAGTCGGTCGCCGCGGGTGTGATAGATGTGCATGGTTTGCATCATGAAGGGCTTTCCGGCCGCCTCAGGGCCATGGAATTCCTTGGCGCCAGTTCCGTGCGCGACAGCGCGGAGCACGATCCGATCCTCAGTTTCGATGGCTTCTTGCATCTCATAGCGGACCTTGAGGACGCCGGTGATGAACCCCAGGATCTGGCGATAGCCCTCTGGTCCCGGCGGGATCGGGAAGGGCGCTCCGTGGTCGACGAAGTCCTCGGTGACGCACTCGTCGAGGCAGCTCAAGTCGCCGCTGTTGATCGCGTCAAGGACGCGGAGAGCGGCGGGCATCGCAGCGTTGGGCATGGGAACTCCTCATTGACTCGACTCTCAATCCATTAGAAGAATGATCTATCTAATAGGAGTCGAAAGCAAGAGGCAGGATCAACACCAGGATCGCTGCCGCACGCAGGCCGCCAGTCCGGGTTGGGGCAGGCTGCGCCCGGTTGGTCGAGGTTGCCGTCATGCCGCCAGTGTCTCCCGTGCGGGTGGCGTACGCCCCAACCGCCCATCGATGGATAGTTGAACAATAAACTAAACTCGCTATCCTTGGCCCCATGAAGATCGCAATCATCACCGGCACCACCCGCCCCGGTCGCAAGTCCCTCGCCGTCGCTGAATGGGTCCTCGCCCAGGCCGCCGATCGCACTGATGCAGAGTTCGAGATCGTCGACATCGCCGACTACAACCTGCCCCTCTATGACGAGTCCATGCCCGCGATGATGGGGCAGTACGAGCACGAGCACACCAAGCGCTGGAACGCGAAGATCGCCGAATTTGACGGCTATATCTTCGTGACTGCTGAGTACAATCACGCCGCCGCAGCGCCGCTGACCAATGCGATGGCCTACCCGTACAACGAGTGGGTCAACAAGGGCGCCGCGTTCGTCGGCTATGGCGGCATGGGCGGCGCCCGCGCCATCGAGAACCTCCGGCTCATCGTGGCCGAGCTCCAGCTCGCCGATGTCCGTCAGGCCATCCACCTCTCCGCGTTCGACGATATGGAGAACTTCCAGACGATCAAGCCGCGCCCGATGCAGGCCAAGCAGCTCGAGACCCTGTTCGATCAGCTCATCGCCTGGTCCGGCGCGCTGAAGTCCCTGCGCGAATCGCAGCTGGTCGACGCCTGATCGACGTCCCTGCGAACCCGACGCCAAAGGGCGCCCACCCCGTCTGGGAAGGCGCCCTTCTTGTCGTTGTGTTGGCCGAGGTCAACCCGGCCATCGGGTGTTGGCCAGGCCTCAGAGGCGTACGCCCCGACCTTCCAGCCAGCGGGCGGGGTCGTTGGTGGTGTACGGGTCATCGGTCTTGGCACCGTTCGGATAGAACTCGAAGTGCAGGTGCGCGCCGAAGGTCCGCCCGGTCATCCCGACATAGCCGATCACATCGCCAGCAGCGACTTCCTGGCCAGGCTTGACGGTCGTGGACTGCATGTGGGCGTACAGGCTCGAGCCGTCGTCGTGCTGGATCACCGCGTGTACGCCGGCCCAGCCGCCTGCCTTCGGCTCGGTGACCACGCCGGCCGCGGCCGCATAGATCGGAGTCCCAACAGGGGCGGTCATGTCGATGCCGGTGTGATAGCGCGACCAGGCGCCGACAGCACCCCAGCGGGCGCCGACCTGGTAGGTGCCGGGAGCCATCGGGGCAACGGAGCGGTTGGCCTGGGCTTCTGCTTCCGCCTCCGCCTGCTTCTCCTTGGCGGCCTCCTCATCCTGCACGTGCTGGGCGGCCTCGGCGGTGCCGTCCTCCAGCTTCTGCTGGTCGGCTGCCAGATCCAGCAGACGCTGAGCGGCCTCCTCGGCAGTGCTGTCCTCGGCGGCCGGAGCGGGAGCATCTCCCGCTGGCGCGGCCTCGGCGGCGTGGTCCTCTTCCGCGGCCAGCGCCTCGGCCATGTCGGCGCGGGTGGCGCCACGGCTGACGTCATCGGCGCTGCGGCCGAACTCGTCCACGCCCTCGGCAACGGGTGCTTCGCCGTGGCCATGATCATGAGTGGTGTGGCTGACGGTGCTCATCGCGGGTGTGGTGGCCTCGGCGGAGAAATCAGGTGACGCGGAGGCGAAGAGGCCCAGCCCCAGCGCAGAGATTGCGAGCGCAGCCACGCTCTTGCTGACAAACCCCTTGGCGGCCCGTTCGCCGCCGAACACGGCGTTCGCTGCAGGCTTGGTGTCATAGTCGACACCAATCGCCCGGCGGGCCTTGGTCTTGCGGAGTGAGCGGTATGACACGGGTTTTCCTGTCCGTTGGTGGCAAATCGGTGTGCGAAAGCGCCACTCAGAGCAGGCATGGGCCCGTATCTGCTGATGATCCAGATGTACTCCGTGAACCTCAGGTAACGCTTTTCGTTACATTGAGATTGTCACGTCCAAAAGATGGCCGCACGGAATGTTCCGTGGTATAGAACCCCGCGGCCGTCAGTCGTTCCGTTCGGCGAGGCGCTCCTTCTCGGCCGTGACCTCGCGCAGATTGTGCCGCTCGCGGATCAACCACTCCGGCGGATCGGCCAGCAATTCCCCGATCTGGTCGGCATCCAGCGCGTCCGTGATGCCGGCACGGACCAGGCCGGACCGCGACACCCCGAGCTTCTGTGCCACCACATCCCGCGGGAACGGGCCATTGCGTCGCAGGTCGGCAAGCCACTGCGGCGGATCGTCGCGGAGCGCGTCCAACTCGGCCCGCGTGATCGGGTTGTTCCGGAACTCCTCGGGCGCGGCCGGCAGGAAAATCCCGAGCTTGTTGGCCGCAGTGAGGGGCTTCATCGTCTGGCTCATAAGGCTGAGCCTACCGGCGTGCATTAGCCTCGACGGGTGACCGAATCCCTCCCGCCCACGGCACCGGCCGGCCTGCGGATCGGTTTCGTGCCCGGGGTCACGCTCACCAAGTGGAGGGGCATCTGGGCGGAGCGGTTCCCGGACGTTGAACTCGAGATCACCGAAGTATCCGAGGCGGACCAGCGCACGATGCTGATCCAGCGCGCCGTCGACATGTGCTTCGCCCGCCTCCCGATCGACCGGGCTGATCTGCACGCGATCCCGCTCTATGACGAGGTGCCCGTCGTCTGGATGTCCAAGGACTTCCTGCTCGCGGCGCTCGATGAAGTACGCCAGGCCGACCTCGCCGACTTCCGCGTGATCGAGGGCTATGACCGGGACAGCCTCGATCTTGCGGTCTATTCGGCGGCGGCACTCCGCGTACCTCTCTCCATCGCCCGCACCCAGAGCCGCCGCGACATGGTCCACCGCGAGATCGTCGAGGGCGACCCGACGACAGTGGCGCTCGCCTGGCGTACGGACAATGAGAATCCCTGGATCGAGGAGTTCATCGGGGTCGTTCGAGGCCGTACGCCGAACAGGTCCCGCACCGACCGCGAGCGCTCCGACAAGACCCCGAGCCGGTCGAAGGCAGCAGAACCGACTCGGTCGAAGACCGCAGGGTCGGCTCAGGCAAAGGGCGCCGGCGCGACCAGGCCCGCCCGGAACCGACCGAAGCAAGCACCCGCCCGGCCGGCGAAGCGCGGGCGCAAGCGTTGACTCGACCTGTTGGCACGCGATCGCAGGCGTTGACTCG
>JAUNUL010000300.1 GCA_030538175.1 Propionibacteriaceae bacterium
CTCCCTGGAGGAGTCACTCGCCAGTCGGTGAGCGTCGGTCACCCAGCGGGCGCTCGACGGCTCAGGCGAAGTCGGGACGCTCCGGCAGTTCGCCATCGACACGCAGGCCATCGGTGGTGCCGCGGGTGATCCAACCGAGGACAGCGTCGCGGCCGCCCTTCAGCGTGGGCCCGCCGCTTCCGATGGCATAGCTCTCGCCTTCGTCGGTCTCGATCGACAGCGCCGGATAGTCGTCCCGCTTGGAGATCCGGTCGACCGCGAGTTCCAGGGCATCCTCGAGCGCGTCGATGTCGGCTTCTTCGATCGTCCACACGGTGTCGAGGTCATAGTGGTGGACGATGATCTCGGAGATCCGATAGGCGGGCAGCAGATAGGCGTTCACCGGACCGGAGGCCATAGCGACCTCTTCGGTGGCCAGCTTGCCGGAGCGGAGCTGGTCAGCGGTCGCCGCGAAAGCAGCCGTGGCCTCGCGCAGGGTCTTCTTCAACTCCGCGGGCGGCAGCGCGGCCAGTTCGGCGATCTCGGCGTTGCGTGCCTCCATGGAGGAATACATGGCCTGTTCCTTGCCGGTGACGGCCCAGTCGACAAGGCGGGACAGTGCGCGGGCGTTGCCTACGAGGTGTGCGACGACATCGGCACGCGACCAGCCTTCGGCAAGGGAGGGGGCGGCCATTTCGGCATCGCTGAGGCTTTCGATGGTGGCCAGGACCATGCCGCTCTCGCGGGCAAGACGGTTGAGGTCAGCGGGCATGTACGCAGCAGTCTTCTTCATGCCCCCAGTGTGGTCCGCCGCTCGCTGGGACGCCAGAGCGGGTCGGCGTACGTGGACGGCGGACGATCCGCAGCACGGCACAGCAGAGCGTCCTTCCCAACCCGTGCGCGAAACTGGCAGGATCCAACTGCTTCACCAGCCCCGCATCCGCGTCGGCTGTCCGACCTGACGTGGAGGAGACGGCCTTGGCCCAGACACGCACCACCGATACGGACACTCCCTATCGGCCCAACCTGCGCCGCGACGTGTCCGCCTCGGCGATCATGGCGGGCTTCATCGCGGTTGCGGTGTCGTACGCCGGTCCACTGCTCGTCACCCTGGAAGCCGCCCGCGCCGGTGGCCTTTCCGCCGAGTTGACAGCCTCCTGGGTGTGGGCGATCTCGGTCGGCTCCGGCGTGATCTCGTTGATCTTTTCCTGGTTCACCCGTCAGCCGATCATGGTGGCGTGGTCGATCCCGGGCGCGGCGCTGCTTGTCACGAGCCTGCAGCCCTATGTCGAATCGGGACGCTATTCCGAGGTGATCGGGGCCTACATCGTCTGTGGCGTCGCCTCGGCCATCCTCGGCGCGACTGGCCTGCTCGGCAAACTCATTGCGGCGACGCCGAAACCCATCACCGCGGCCGTCCTCGCCGGTGTTCTGTTCCCGTTCGCCATCAAAGTCGCCCAGGCCGTGATCGAGAACCCGATCGTGGCCGGTGGCCTTGTGCTGGGCTATCTGGTCGGGCGCCGGTGGAATCCTCGGTACGCCGTGTTCGTCGCCATGGCCATCGGCGGCATCCTGGCGACCGTCACGGGCGCCACCAACGCGCTCGCCATCCAGTTCGCAATCACCCAGCCGGTCTGGGTCACCCCGAGCTTCTCCCTCCAGGCCGTCCTGGAGATCGCCGTGCCGCTGTTCATCGTGACCGCCGCCGGCCAGAACGCACCGGGTCTGATCGTCATGCACAACTCCGGCTATGCGGCCAACGACCGCCTGCTGCTGGGTGCGGCAGGTGTCGCGTCGGCGATCTTCGCCCCGTTCAACAGCCACCAGCTGAACTTCGCGGCCGTCACCGCCGCGATTGCAACCTCCGAGGAGTCCCACCCGGACAAGCGCCGTCGCTATATCGCGGGCATGTCGTGTGGGCTGTTCTATATCGTCGGCGGCTTCCTGGCCACGTTCATCGTGTCGTTGTTCTCCGCGATTCCTCCGGGCATGATCACCGCCTTGGCGGGCGTGGCGTTGCTGAGCCCGCTGCAGAACTCGTTGTACGACACCATGCACGAGGGCAAGCACCACAAGTCGGTGATCGAGGCCGCGTTGATCACCCTCGCGGTGACCATCTCCGGCGTCACCGCCCTCGGCATCGTGTCCGCGTTCTGGGGCCTGCTGGCAGGCATCGTGGCGTACGCCATCCTGCGTCCCCGGCCGCCCAAGATGGACCCCGCCGTCGAAATCTGACCACTGCGCAACCAACGCCAAAGGGCCGCACTCCGTTGTGGAGTGCGGCCCTTCGCGTTGGTCAGCGAGGACGAAAATCAGCCGAGCGCAGCGGTGGCGGCGTCGTAGTCCGGCTCCTGGGCGATCTCCGGGACCAGCTCGGAGTGCAGAACCGTGCCGTCGGTGTCGAGGACGACGACCGAGCGAGCCAGGAGACCCTGGAGCGGTCCGTCGGCCATCGTCACGCCATAGTCGGCGCCGAAGCTGGACCGGAAGGTCGAGCCGGTCTGGACGTTCTCGATGCCCTCGGCCCCGCAGAAGCGGCCGAGCGCGAACGGAAGGTCGGCAGAGACGCACAACACCGTGGTGTTGTCGAGGCCCGCCGCGAGTTCGTTGAACTTGCGCACGCTGGTCGCGCAGACGCCAGTGTCGATGCTGGGGAAAATGTTGAGCACGATGCGTCGACCGGCCAGGTCGGCGAGCTTGACCTCGGAGAGGTCGGCTCCGGTCACCGCGAAATCGGGGGCAGGAGTGCCCTGGGTCGGAAGGTCACCAACGGTCTGGACGGGATCGCCCTTGAATGCAGTAGTCGCCATGCCGTCATCCTTGCACGCAAAGTCAACTACCCCGGAGACGGGGTGGGTCAGGTCACAACCGCTTGTTCGAAGCGGTCCACCAGCAGCCTCACCAGCGCCGGATGAGCGCCGATGGGTGCGGTGGTCAGGTCCGCACCGACCGCGTTCAGTCGGCCGTGGAAGAAGCCTTCGGCGAGCAGGTACGCCGACACCGCGACCCGCCTGTCGCCCTTGCCGTGCGGGCAACGCCTCAGGTGAGAAACGGTGTCGGTGACGGTCCGACCGGGACCGGTGAGCACGCCGACTTCGACCTCGGTGTCGAGCCGCTCCCCCAAGGCCTCCGCGACCTGTGCGGCCACGCTGTGCCACGCTTCGTGGGAGGACCCGGTTGCCCCGAGGACGACGGGTTCCCCCTCCCAACCAGCTTTGATGAGTCGCCCGGCCAGTGCTTTCACCAGCAGTGGATCGGTCCCCAGCACCGGGGTGACGATCGCCTGCGGGGCGGCCTTCGCGACCACATCCGGGATGTCGTCACGGTCGTGGTAGCCCTCACCCAACAGCAGCGGTGCGACAATCACCGACTCCTGGTCGCCGACCTCAGTGAGCAGCTCTGCCAACGTCGGCTCGGCGACGGTGGGATCGAGGGAATCGAGCCAGGCGAGGCGTACCGGCCCGACACGGGACGAGACCGCCGTCGCAATCGACCGGACCATGGCCTGACCTGCGGCACTCCGGGTGGGATGCGCCGCCAGGATCCGCACCGTCATGCGGCCACGACCCGTCCGCCGACCCCGAGGTTGGCGCTAGGCTCACGGGCGGCCCAGTCCGGCCCCAACCGGACTACGTCGCCCACGACAATGACTGCGGGTGATTCGACGTCCCGACGCTCGGCCTCGTCAGCGATCTGGTCGAGTGCAGCCACCGTGACGCGCTGGTCAGGTGCCCAACCACGCTCGATGATGGCCACGGGACAGCTTGCCGAACG
>JAUNUL010000301.1 GCA_030538175.1 Propionibacteriaceae bacterium
CAGCGCGCAGGTGCCGAAGCAGACGCGATACAACCTGCCGCTCGAGATCATGTACACGATCGTGCCCTTCCTGATCGTCGGCGTGCTGTTCTTCTATACGGTGCAGGCGCAGGACAAGGTCATGGACATTGACCAGGAGCCGTCCGCCAACGCGCACACGGTCAACGTGGTGGCTCAGAAGTGGTCGTGGACGTTCAACTATGTTGACGCCGCCAATGGCGAGACCGTCTGGGATGCCGGCACCGTCGAGCACACCCCTGACCTTTATCTCCCGGTCGACGAGTTGGTGACGTTCAACCTGAACTCTCCCGACGTCATCCACTCGTTCTGGGTGCCGAGCTTCTATATGAAGCTTGACGTGATCCCGGGCAAGCAGAACACGTTCCAGGTGACGCCGAACAAGGAAGGCACCTTCGCCGGCAAGTGCGCCGAACTCTGTGGCACCTATCACTCGGCGATGTTGTTCAACGTGCGGGTCGTTTCCCAGGCCGAGTTCGACGCCAAGATGGCTGAGCTGCGCGAGCGGGGCCAGACGGGTGAGATCAAGGGCTCGATCGGCAACAACGATCTGGCTGGCTTCGACATCAAGAAGGAGGGTGAGTGATGACAACAGTTGAGCGTGTGGCAGATGCCACCAGCACTGTGCCGCGCGAGCGTCGTCTCGGCGCTGTGGTTATGGAGTTCCTGACAACGACCGACCACAAGCTGCTCGGCAAGATGTACATGGTGAGCGCCTTCATCTTCTTCCTGATCGCGGGCGTCATGGCTCTTGGGATCCGGGCGGAGCTGGCGTTCCCGGGCATGCAGTACATGGAGCTCGAGACCTTCAACCAGATGTTCACGATGCACGGCACGATCATGCTGCTGATGTTCGCGACCCCGATGTTCGCCGGTTTCGCCAACATGATCATGCCGCTGCAGATCGGTGCCCCCGATGTCGCGTTCCCGCGGTTGAACTCCTTCTCGTACTGGCTGTTCATCTTTGGCTCGCTCATCGTGATGTCGAGCTTCCTGACCCCGCAGGGTGCAGCTTCGTTCGGCTGGTTCGCGTACACGCCGCTGTCCAACGAAGTGCACAGCCCCGGCGTCGGTGGCGACCTGTGGCTCATGGGCCTCTATCTCGTCGGCCTGTCCTCGATCCTCGGCGCGGTCAACTTCATCACCACGATCGCGACGCTTCGTGCGCCCGGCATGACGATGTTCCGCATGCCGATCTTCGTGTGGAACGTGCTCGTCACCGCACTGCTGATCCTGCTGGTCTTCCCGGTCCTGGCTGCTGGTCTGCTGGTCCTGGAAGCCGACCGTCGTCTCGGCACGCACGTGTTCGACCCGGCGAATGGTGGCCCGATCCTGTGGCAGCACCTGTTCTGGTTCTTCGGTCACCCCGAGGTCTATGTGCTGGCGCTGCCGTTCTTCGGCATCATCACCGAGATCATCCCGGTCTTCAGCCGCAAGCCGATCTTCGGCTATATCGGTCTGGTGGGCGCGACCCTCACCATCGCCGCCCTGTCGATGGCTGTGTGGGCGCACCATATGTATGTGACCGGCTCGGTTTCCCTGCCGTTCTTCGCCTTCATGACCTTCCTGATCGCGATCCCGACAGGCGTGAAGTTCTTCAACTGGATCGGCACGATGTGGCGAGGCTCGGTGAGCTTCGATACGCCGATGCTCTGGGCTGCGGGCTTCCTGACGACCTTCCTCTTCGGTGGTCTGACGGGCGTCATCCTGGCCAGCCCGCCGATGGACTTCCAGGTCTCCGATACCTATTTCGTGGTCGCGCACTTCCACTACGTGCTCTTCGGCACTGTCGTGTTCGCCATGTTCGCGGACTTCTATTTCTGGTGGCCCAAGATGACCGGTCGCATGCTCAACGAGACCTGGGGCAAGGTGCACTTCTGGCTGCTGTTCGTGGCCTTCCACACCACCTTCCTCGTCCAGCACTGGCTGGGGGTTGAGGGCATGCCGCGACGGTACGCCGACTATCTCCCGGATGAGGGCTTCACCACCCTCAACCAGGTGTCCACGGTCGGTGCCTTCATGCTTGGCATCTCGTTCCTCCCGTTCTTCTGGAACATGTGGATCAGCCGCAACGCGCCCAAGGTCACCGTGGACGATCCGTGGGGCTGGGGCCGTTCGCTGGAGTGGGCCACCTCGTGCCCGCCGCCGCCGAAGAACTTCGTGTCGCTGCCGCGCATCCGTTCGGAGGCACCCGCTTTCGATCTGCACCATCCGGAGATCGCTCTCATGGAATACCCGGACAACGTGACCTCGCACGGTCACCTGATCGATGCGGGCACTGATGATGGCCGTGAAGAACTGCTCCAGGAGCGGGCCGGCAAGCTGGAAGGGGAGAACTCGTGAAGCGTGAAGCCTGGATCTATTTCCCGCTGGCAGCGTTCTTCTTCCTCGCGACCATCGTGTACTACTTCTTCGGTCGCGTGGATCTCCAGCCGAACATCGGTGGTCAGGTGCACCAAGTGCATCCCGCCCAGATCGAGTGGGCTGGCGTGTTCGCCCTCGCCCTGAGCGGCATCATGATGCTGATGATCGCATTCGTCTTCTGGCTCACCGGTCGCAAGATGGATCCACGACCGGAGGACCGACTGGATGGCGAAGTGGTGGAGGGCGCCGGTGATATCGGCTTCTTCCCCCCGAGCAGCATCTGGCCGTTCTGGACCGCCATGACCGCTGGCCTGATCTTCCTCGGGCCGGTGTTCGGGTGGTGGCTCACGTTCCTGGGTGTCGGCTTCGGTGTCTGGGCGCTGGGTGGCTGGTTGTTCCAGTACTACCGGGGCGACTACCAGCACTGATCTGAACGCGATGAAGGGCCGTCGGGATTCTCCGGCGGCCCTTCTGCTTTCCCCGACTATCTAGAATGGGGATGCCCTCCACTGGGCACAGCCCCACCTGGAGGGATCATGCGTAGCCTCATGCACCTGACTTGGCCGGAGACCTTCGGTCAGCGCTTCAAGCTCGCGCTCGTGATCAATCTCTTGATCGTCTGCGTCGTGACCTTCTTCGCTGCGCTGGTCTTCGGTCCCGGCTTCCTGCCCACGATCGTCGTGCTCACGATCGTGGGCCTTGTCATGGCCGTGCTCACCGCCGCGGCTGCGAGACCGGGGACGAACGTCTGGAAGCCGCTCTTTCGCTGATCTCGCCCGCTGGTCACCAGCTCGCGTGGAGTGGGCGACCCTCTTCATAGCCGGAGGGGGACTGGATGCCCACGGTCGCAAGGTCGCTGAATTCAGTGAGGGTTCGTGCGCCCGCATAGGTGCAGGATGATCGCACCCCGGAGACGATGAAGTCCACGAGGTCCTCCACGCCGGGGCGGTCGGGATCCAGGAACATTTTGGAGCTGGAGATGCCTTCCTCGAACAGGCCGGCGCGGGCTCGATCGAAGCCGGACTGGTCCCGGGTCCGCATCCGCACCGCGCGCGCGGAAGCCATGCCGAACGACTCCTTGTACATCCGGCCATGCGGGTCGGTCAGCAGTGCGCCGGTTGACTCGTGGGTGCCAGCGAACCAGGACCCGATCATCACCGAGCCGGCACCCGCGGCCAACGCGAGGGCCACATCGCGGGGATGGCGTACGCCGCCGTCCGCCCACACGGCCTTGCCGAGCTCCCGGGCGGCCGCCGCACATTCGAGCACGGCGGAGAACTGGGGCCGACCAACGCCGGTCTGCATGCGGGTGGTGCACATGGCACCGGGACCGACCCCGACCTTCAGCACGTCCGCCCCGGCCTCG
>JAUNUL010000302.1 GCA_030538175.1 Propionibacteriaceae bacterium
TTGGTCATGTGCGCATCTGCGCCACCGAGCTCGTCCTGGGTGACCTGCTCGCCGGTCACCGGCGAGATCACACCGGGCCCGGTGATGAACATGTGGGCCTGGCGGGTCTGGATGATGAAGTCGGTGAGGGCCGGGGAGTACGCCGCCCCACCCGCACAGGGGCCGGCGATGATCGAGATCTGCGGCACCACACCGGACAGCAGCACGTTGTTATAGAACACGCGTCCATAACCGGCCAGGGAGTCGATGCCCTCCTGGACGCGGGCGCCACCGGAGTCATTGATGAACACGAACGGGCTGCCCGTGGTGATGGCGGCCTTCATCATCGCCACGACCTTGTCGGACTGGGCCTCCCCGGCCGAACCACCCATGACCGTGAAGTCCTGGGACGCCACGTGCACAGGTCGACCGAGGACCGCGCCGGAGCCAGTGACCACGCCATCGGCAGGCGCTTCGGCGGTGTCCATGCCGAAGTGGGTCGTGCGGTGTTTGACGAACATGCCGACCTCGGTGAACGACCCGGGATCGCAGAACGCGTCGATCCGCTCCCGGGCGGTCAATTTGCCCTGTTCGTGTTGGCGGGCGATCCGTTTCTCTCCGCCACCCGCCGCGATCTGGGCACGGGCGTCGGCGAGCTCCTGGAGGCGCTGGGACATGCTGGGAGGCTGATTCATCGCGGCCACCTCAGGCAGGCTCGACGGCGACCGTCGACACTCGATCGCCGACGGTCACCCGATAGCGGATGGGCTCGCGGATGGCCTTGGAGGCACCCGACGCGGCCGTGGCTTCGGCGGCCAGCTGTTCCGGCGTGCGACCCACATTCTTCGGACCGTCGGGCCGTGACTTGAAGAAGCCGGGTGCGACACCGGGGAACATCGCGTTGGTGAGGACGTCCTCTTCCGAACCGTTGCTGCCCTCGATCGCGTTGCCCTGGGCGACGAGCTCGTTCCACTCCGGCTCCAGCGTGTCGGCAGGCCGAACCGAGATCGGTTCCTTCTTGGTTTGGGCGCGGGCGATCTCGACGACCTCGGCGTTGCGCTCACCGATGCACTCGCCATAGAAGCCGAGCATCAGGTCGGCGAACTCGCCGGTGAGGACCTTGTAGCGACCCATCAGCACGTTGAACACCGCCTGGGTGCCGACGATCTGCGATGACGGGGTGACCAGGGGCGGATAGCCGGCGTCCTGGCGAACCCGCGGGACCTCCTCCATCACTTCCTTGATCCGGTCACCGGCACCCTGGGCCTTGAGCTGGGACTCCATGTTGGAGATCATGCCGCCAGGGATCTGGGACTTGAAGATCTCGGTGTCCACCGTGGTGATGGCGGACATGAACTCCTTGTACTTCGGGGCCACGCCCGCGAAGTGATCCCGGATGCGCAGGAGGCGTTCCTCATCGACATCGGTCACATAGCCGGTGCCCTCGAGCATCTCGATGACGGACTCGGTCGGGTTGTGCCCGGGACCCATCGACATCGACGAGATCGCGGTATCGACCACGTCGGCACCCGCCTCGATCGCCTTCATCAGCGAAACCTGGGTGACGCCCGTGGTTGCGTGGCAGTGGACGTTGATCTGAGTGTCCTCGCCGTAGGTCTTCTTGATCGCCTGGACGATGTCGTACGCCGGCTGCGGCTTCAGCAGGGCCGCCATGTCCTTCAGCGCGATCGAGTCGGCACCCATGTCGAGGAGCTGACCGGCAAGCCTCACGTAGCCCTCGGTGGTGTGCAGCGGCGACACGGTGTAGCAGATCGTGCCCTGGGCGTGACCGCCGTGCTTCTTGACCGCGGCCATCGGGTGCTGGAGGTTGCGGGGGTCGTTGAGGGCGTCGAACACGCGGAACACGTCCATGCCGTTCTCGGCGGACTTGGCCACGAACTTTTCAACCACCGTGTCCTCGTAGTGGCGATAGCCGAGCAGGTTCTGGCCTCGCAGCAGCATCTGCAGGCGCGAGTTCGGCATCAGCTCGCGGAACGTCCGCAGTCGCTCCCAGGGGTCTTCGTTCAGAAACCGGATGCACGCATCGAACGTTGCGCCACCCCAGCACTCCACGCTCCAGAACCCGGCGGCATCGATGTCCGCGCAGGCATCCACCATGTCTTCGAGCGCCATGCGGGTGGCCATCAAACTCTGGTGGGCATCGCGCAGGGCTAGTTCGGTAATTCCAATCTTGCGGGGCTCCATGGCTCAATCCTCACACGTCGGGGCTGCGCCTCATCCTCCCACCCAAGACGGACTTATCGGGCACGAATAGCAAGATGCTCCCACCGCCATGGGGGGCTTGATCGGGTCAGCTAACCTGCCCGCGTGCGACCTCTCCTCGTCCGGCTTTGTGCCGTAGCTGTGGCCATTTGGGTCACTGTCACAGCGATGGGGGTGGTCGCTATCAGGTTCCCCGACATCGACCGGTTCGGGGACACCGACGCGTACTACGTGCTGGCGTCGTGGGGTGGCACGGACGCCCTCGTGGCCCGTGACCAGTGGCTGCCCAAGGGCAAGCCTCTGCTGGTGTCCTTCCCCAAGGCCCTTGGCGAGGTCCCGGAATACGAGGAGCTGTTTCGCACCATCTGTCACAGCGGCAACCCCCAGTACATCTGCGTGGATCCCATCCCAGCCACCACGCAGGGCGAAGCACGCAACCTGGGCAGGATCGCCCGTGAGAACGAGTGGCAGTCGGTCACCGTGATCAGCCAGCGCTCCCACATGTCCCGCGTCCGGATCCTGATGGAGAGATGCTTCGCGGGTGAGGTGCGGATCTCCTCCAATAACGTTGAGAGCGGCTCATACTGGCTGAGGGTCATTGCCTATGAATCCGGCGCACTGGTGAAGACCTGGTTGACCCCGGGCTGTTGATTAGCCGCACGTTGGAACGGCGAAAGCTGTGACAAACCAAAGTATCTGGCATGATGCACATGGTCGGCACTGTGATCGACGCCCTGCCGACCGGACGGGCGTTGCGTTCCCTGCGGCTCCCTGGTTGATACAGCGAAGGACCCCCCCATGAAGCCCGAAAACCGGCACCCTGGGCGTGCCATGGCATTTGTCATCAAGACCAATGAGGGCGGAATGTGGATCATCCCCCAGGTCCGCGAAGCCCTCGCTCGGGGGATGTCCGTAGTCGTTGTTTTTCCGAATGGTGACGGGCGGCTGACGCGGGCTCTGGAGGCCCTCGCAGCCGAAGAACCCCGGCTCCACCTCGCACAGACCGAGTTCAACTTCTCGATGCGACCTTCCATCAAGACTCTGCGGGGCCTGTGGGAAGTCCGAAGCGTCCTGCAGCAGTCGCGCGCGGACATCGCTCTCTACCATCTGTACGCCTCAGCGCTTGCCGTGCGCGTGGCGACCCTCGGCATGCGTCTGCGCAAGGTGCACATGATCGCCGGACCCCTCTATCTGGAGAACAAGATCATCCGGACCGTCGAAAGGTTCCTGCTCCGACTGGACACCGAGATCATCGGTGGCAGCGACTTCACCCGGGACTACTACCTGGAGTTGGGCGCAGATCCCCGCCACCTGCACTCGGTCCCTTATGGTGCGGACCTCGTCAAGTTCTCCCCCGATGTCATGACAAAGACCGCTGCCCGTGCAGCGCTGGGGCTCCCCGAGTCTGCCTTCGTCGCGGTCATGGTCGCGTTGGTCTATTCCCCCAAGTCCATGGTGTTCCCCGGGGTAGGGATCAAAGGCCATGAACTTCTCTTGACGGCCTGGAGCACCTTCGCCCA
>JAUNUL010000303.1 GCA_030538175.1 Propionibacteriaceae bacterium
GCGGCGCTGGGCGTCGACGCGGCACGTGCCGGGCGGGAGATCCCGTTCGTTGGCACCGACGGCTCGGTCCGCTATGGCGCACCCGCGATCGCGGCGGCCCTGCGCACCTGCGGGGCCCCTTGGCGACAGGCGGGGTGGCTGTTGGAACGCTGGCCCGTCCGGGCGCTCGCCGCACCGATCTATGCCGTGGTCGCCCAGTTCCGCCATCGCCTGCCCGGGGGCACGGCGGCCTGCCGGCTTCAGCCCTGACGTGACGGCACGGCCAGCCGCACGGCGGACGCGGCCGGCTGCTCGCTAGGCTGCCGCAGAGGCAAGGAGACACCCGTGGACGTGACCGTTGTCGACCATCCGTTGGTGGCACACAAGCTCACCATGTTGCGTGAGCACACCACCCCGACCCCGGTCTTCCGGGAGCTCACCACCGAGTTGGTGACGCTGCTGGCATACGAGGCCACGCGGGAGGTCCGCATCCGCGAACATACGGTGCAGACGCCCGTGGGCAGCGCCTTGGGCGTACGCCTGCTGGACCCGCCCCCGCTCGTCGTGCCGATCCTGCGCGCGGGACTCGGCATGCTCGAAGGCATGCTGCGGTTGATCCCCACAGCCGAGGTTGGGTTCGTGGGCATGATCCGCAACGAGGAAACGCTTGAGCCGATGACGTACGCCGAGCGCCTGCCCAACGACCTGTCCGGGCGGCAGTGCTATGTGCTCGACCCGATGCTCGCCACCGGCGGCTCGCTCGCGGGGACGATCAAATTCCTCGTCGGCCGCGGGGCCGACCACATCACCTGCATCTGCCTCCTCGCGGCGCCGGAAGGCGTCGCCCGGGTCAGTTCGCTGCTGCACGATCTGGAGGTGCCCTGCCACCTGGTGGTCGCCGCCGTGGATGACCATCTGAACGATCAGGCGTACATCGTGCCGGGCCTCGGCGATGCCGGCGACCGCCTCTATGGAGCCGCCGAATAGGCCTCTCGGGGCGAGCCCCCGAGGGCGTGGCGAGCACCACACCAGCCCTCTCCCCACGCAACGCGCGGTGGCCATAGGGTGACCATTATGAGAGCGAACGACGGCAAACCGGTTAACACTCCCACCCGTCCCGGGCAGATCCGCAACGTTGTCCTTGTCGGACCGTCGGGGGCGGGCAAGTCCCGAATGTTCGAGCAGTTGCAGACCGGACCCACCACGAAGCAAGGTCGAGACGACCGTGATTCGACCAGCACTCTCTCGCTGGCAGCGATCGGCCTCGACGAAGACGTCGTGCTGAACCTGTTGGACACCCCGGGTCACCCTGATTTCGTCGGTGATGTCCGCGCTGGTCTGCGCGCCGCCGATGCCGCACTGTTCGTGGTCTCCGCCGCCGATGGCGTCGACGAGCCGACCCGGCTGTTGTGGGAGGAGTGCCGCGCGGTGAACATGCCCCGCGCGATCATCGTCTCCAAGCTCGAGGAGGCCCGCGCCGACTGGGACGCGACGGTCGCGATGTGTCAGCGCGTCTTCGGCGAGGCCCACCCGGTCTGTCTCCCGGTGGTCGAGAACGACGACCTCATCGGCGTGCTCGACCTCGTCGAGCCCCGCTTCACCGGAGCCGACGGCCAGTGCCGCGACCTGGCAGGCGACGAGGTCGGCCTGGTCGAGGAAGCACGCGGGACGCTGTTGGAGTCCGTCATCGAGACCGCGGAGAACGAGGAGCTAAGGGAGCTCTATCTCGAGGGCCAGGAGATCCAACTCGATGACCTGCTGGAGGACGTCCGCACGGCCGTGCGGACCGCGCGGTTCTTCCCGGTCATCCCGGTGCACACGCCGACCGGGGTTGGCGTACCTCAGCTGGAACGCATGTTCATCAAGGGGTTCCCCTCGCCGCTGGACTCCCCGCTGCCGACCGTGACCACCCCCGACGGCAAGGACTTCGGCGAGGTCACCTGCGACCCCGATGGTCCGCTGGTCGCCGAGGTCATCCGGACCACGACCGACCCCTATGTGGGACGGCTGTCGGTGGTGCGGGTCTTCTCCGGCACGCTGCGACCCGACGATCAGGTGCACGTCTCCGGCCATCTGTCGGAGTTCTCCGGCCGGACCGTCGGCCACGGCGACCATGATCTCGACAGTGAGCGCGTCGGTCCGCTGTCGATCCCCGTGGTGACCGACAACCAGCCCATGCCGAACGCCGTCGCCGGCGACATCACCGTGGTCAGCAAGATGGCCAACGTCGAGACAGCGGACACGCTGTCCGACAAGGATCGCCCGGCGCTCGTCGAGCCCTGGGTGCTGCCCGAGCCGCTGCTGCCGGTCGCCATTCGCGCCGCCCGCAAGACCGACGAGGACAAGCTCGCCGTCGCCCTCGGCCGGATGGTGGCCGAAGACGTGACCATGCGCATGGAACAGAACACCGAAACCCACCAGGTCGTCCTGTGGACGATGGGTCAGGCCCACATCGACGGGCTCGTCCAGCGCCTCGCAGATCAGTTCCACGTGGCTGTCGAGATCGAGCCGCTGCGGACCGCGCTGCGGGAGACCTTCGTGCGCAAGGTCAAGGCCACCGGTCGACTGGTCAAGCAGTCCGGCGGACATGGCCAGTACGCGGTCTGTCAGGTCGAGATCGAGCCGCTGGAGCGGGGCGCGGGCTTCGAGTTCGTCGACAAGGTCGTGGGCGGCGCGGTCCCCCGCCAGTTCATCCCCTCGGTGGAGAAGGGCGTGCGGGCACAGATGGAGAAGGGCGTGCTGCTCGGCTATCCGATGGTCGACATCCGCGTCACCCTCTTCGACGGCAAGGCCCACTCGGTCGACTCGTCGGACATGGCCTTCCAGAACGCCGGCGCGGCCGCGCTCAAGGAAGCCGCCAGCGCGTCGACCGTGACGCTGCTCGAACCGATCGACGAGGTCGCGATCACGATCGCCGACGAATACCTGGGTGCCGTCATGGCCGACCTGCGCGGTCGCCGGGCGCAGGTGCTCGGCACCGGCACCGGGGAGATGCAGGGCTATTCGGTGGTCTATGCGGCAGTGCCGGCCTCGGAGCTCTCCCGCTATCCGATCGACCTGCGCTCGGTCGCCCACGGCACCGGTTCGTTCACCCGCGAATTCGCCCGCTATGACTATCTGCCGCCCCAGCTCGCAGCGGCGCTGAGTCAGAACAACTAATCCGTTCACGAAAAGGCAAAATCTGCGGCCAGTGCCGCCGTCCCGAGGTATTTCCCCTGGTCACTTATCGGGCGGTGAGCATCAGCTGCAGATTTTGCTTTTTTTCGCCACAGCACCGTTCAGCACGGCACCGTGGGCCCGCGTCGGCTTGCGGTCAGGCCTGCAGCTCGGTGAAGCACTCCTCGGCCTTGACCGGACCGTTGAGCAGGTCCATCTCGCCCAGGAAGGTGGCCATGTCCTGCCAGGTCTGCGGAGTCTGTTCGCCGAACGTGGCCACGTCACCGAACAGCGGGATCGTGGCCTTCAGCGTGGCCAGCGCAGACTTTCGCTGCTCATCGGCGGACAGCCCGGGGATGTGCTTCTGCGACAGCGTCACTGCGGCGTCCGGATCGGCGACGATGTCCGCCACCGCCTTGGCGACCGCATCCTGCAGCTTCTTCACCTCAGCCGACCGGGACTGAAGGACCTGGTCCGTCGTGCCGAGGCCGACACCCACCAGCGGCGGCGTCCCGGACGTGATCGGCACTGGCCGGTTCCGGGATTCCGTTGGCACTTCTCCCTGCCGGCACAGGAAACCTGC
>JAUNUL010000304.1 GCA_030538175.1 Propionibacteriaceae bacterium
CGAAGGGGCGCCCGATCCACTCCACGATCGAAGACCTCACCGCCGAGGGGCTCGCGACGACGGAGTTCTTCACCCGCAAGGCCAAACCGGCAGAGGTTGCCGAGGGTGCCGGCGAGCGGGTCCTGAACGCCAATGGCCTCAAGCTGCTCACCAACCTTGAGGAGGCCAAGACCCGGCCGTTCGCGAAGTTCCTCGTGGCCCTCGGCATCCGTCACGTCGGGAAGGGCGTGGCACCCGATGTCGCCGCAGCCTTCCCGAACATCGACGCGTTGGCCGCCGCCACCCATGAGGAGCTCAGCGCCGTCGAGGGGATCGGTCCCACGATCGCCGAGGCCATCATCGAATGGTTCGGCACGGACTGGCGCCGGGAGATTGTGGCGAAGTGGCGGGCGGCGGGTTGCGTACTTGCCGACGAACCCGTCGGCGAAGCTCTCCCGCAGACGTTGGCAGGGCTGTCGATCGTGGTGACGGGATCGATCCCCGGCTATACGCGCGATTCCGCCGCTGAAGCCATCGTCAGCCGCGGCGGCCGGTCCGCGTCGTCGGTGTCCAAGAAGACAGACTTCGTGGTGGTCGGTGAGTCAGCGGGCTCCAAGGCCGACAAGGCGGTCGCCCTCAAGCGTCCGATCCTGGACGCCGACGGCTTCGGCGTGCTGCTCGACCAGGGCCCCGAGGCAGCTGCCGCGATCGCCCGCATCGAGGAATAGCAGCCCGGAACGCATCGGGCCGGTAGCAGTGCTTGGACCTCCGCCAGCTAGGCCTTGACCTCAGCCAGCTTGCTCTCGATGGTGCGCGCCGTGGCCAGCCCGCGATCAACCCACCGCTGCACCTCGGCACCCGAGGCCCCACGCGGCAGCTGACCGAGGCGCAGCGTGAGCGTGGACTCGCCATTGCGGTCCTTGACCGGGACGACGATCGAGCCCACGTTGTAGACCTCGTCCGCCTCGAGCTCCCGGGGGGCATAGTCGACCGCCGTGGTGCTGATCCTGTCCCTGATCTCCCGTTCCTGGGCCGGGGTGAGCTTGCCGGCGGCGTATTGATGGGCGGCTTCCGTCATCGCCGTGTACGCCCCATCGCCCTCGTCGGGCAGGAACGACACCAAGTAGCCGTGCGCGCGGCAATATTCCAAGCGGGCCTCGAAGTTGGCTCGCTGCTCATCGGTCGCCGACTTGGCCTTGGCCAGCCAATAGTCCTGGTGCTCGCGGCCCGCGGTGGCGATATAGGTGTCGCCGATCGGTGGGATCATCGGCAGCCGCTCGCCGAGGCTGTCGGCCGTCCGCGTCGCCGGTCCGACCGCGGAGGCGACCGTGGCGAGCTCATCCTTGTTGACCGCCGTGATCAATCCGACCTCGCATCCGATGTCGGTGGCCAACACGTCCAGATCGTCCCGGGCACAGACGGCCTCGGTGACCGCAGAGATGATGCCGTCGTCGATCCGCGCGACCAGGGGTGGGATCACAAAGCTGCCATAGCCACCCTGGAAGAAGATCAGCGGCGCGACGGGGTTGTTCACCGCCATATCGATGATGCGGCACAGCGCGATCGAATGATCCCCGGCCTCGATATTCGACTCCAGCCGCACATCGAGCCAGGCCAGTGACCCGGCCAGGATGGGATCACCCGATGGCGACGGGAACCAGTCCACGCCGTCGAGTTTGTTCTCCCACCGCGATGCGATCGTGCGGCCGAGCTCCTCCTGTTCCCCGGTGAGCACGTTGATGCACAGCGACTGGCACTCGGCCAGCCGCGCGAACGTCTTGGAGGTGCGCATCGGCAGGAAAGCGACCAGGGGCGGATCGAGGGAGACCGAGGTGAACGTGCCGACGATCATGGCGAGGTGCTCACCGTCGGGCGCGGTGCCGGTCACGATCGTGACGCCGGTGGGATAGTGGCCGAGGACGTCACGGAACTGCGCCGCAGTGATCTCAGTGGTGGATTCGGTCATCGTTGATCTCTCCTTGAGCGGACGGGCCGGGAGGGGATTCCCGCTGGGGCGATTCCGCGCGTACGGTTCAACAGGAAACGCTAGATTTCAAGGTGCCTACAAAGACAGGGGAGAAACCTTTACCCCTGAGGTGGCCACAGTGCCGGGGCATCGGCCAAGATGAGCCGGGAGGTGATCAAAGGTGACACACGACATGGCGTCGTTGGACAGCGCGCTCGTCGACATGGTCCACGCAGTCGAGGATGGCTCGGTGAGTGCATCGGCACTGCTCGCCCAGGCGACCACGCGCATTCACCAGCTCGATCCACAGGTGCACGCCTGGGTCGCGTTGGATCCGGCCGCGGAGGACAGTGCTGCGGAGCCCCGGCCAGGACCGCTGCGCGGTGTGCCAGTCGGGGTGAAGGACATCATCGACCTGATGGGCCTGCCGACGCGCTGTGGGAGCACCATCACCTCGCCGGACCCGGTGACCGCGAACGCCGCCTGCATCGACCTGGTGCGTTCGCTCGGGGCCATCCCCGTCGGCAAGACGGTGACGACGGAGTTTGCGTACTTCAAGCCCGGACCGACGAACAACCCGGCCGCGCCCGGGCACACCCCTGGCGGGTCTTCCAGCGGCTCGGCTGCCGCGGTCGCCGCGGGCATGGTGCCCCTGGCCCTCGGCAGCCAGACCGCCGGCTCCCTGACCCGCCCGGCCGCCTTCTGTGGGGTTGCCGGCATGGTCCTGGCGCGCGGTGCGATCGATCTGACCGGGGTGACCGGCCTCAGCCCGTCGCTGGATTCGCTGGGTCTGCTCGCGCGCACGGTTGCCGACGTGGCGTACGCACACCAGGCGCTGACCGGCGTCGGCAGCCAGTCCCTCCCGCGTCGGGTGCTGATGTGGCGGGGTTCGGAGCTCGACCTGATCTCGCCGGCGATGAGGGAAGCGGTGGCGAGCGCCGAATGGCGCCTGACCTCTGAGCTGGCCGGGGTCAGCCCGCTGGGTTGGGACGACCACGTGCAGACGCTGGCCGCCGATCATGCCACCGTCATGGGGTATGAGGCCTGCCGGGAACGTCCTGAGCTGCTCAAGCGGGCGGATGAGCTCAGCGCCCCCTTGGTGGAGTTGTTGCGGGGTGGCCAGAGGATCTCCGATGACGACTATCAGGCCGCGTTGATCCGACGCGATCGTTCGATGAGCGAGCTGCGGGCCCTGCTGGCCGGCGGTGGCGTGATCGTCGGACCGGCTGCGCTCGGACCCGCCCCCGCCGGGCTGTCTGCGACCGGGTCCCCGATCCTCAGCCGTCCCTGGCAGTTGCTGGGACTGCCCGTGGTCACCGTGCCGGGCGTACGCTCGGGAGATGGACGGCCACTCGGCCTGCAGGTCGTCGGTCTCCCCGGAGCCGAAGGCCAGGTCTTGGCGCTCGCCGAGCGGCTGGAGCAATTGCTGGCCGGCACGCGAACGACATCGAACGACTGAACAACAACGGCTGACGAAGCCTTGAATGAATCCGACGAGTGAGAGAGGTGTGCGACTCATGAAGCCACGACCGACCGAACATCACCGGATGTTCCTGCAGTGCTATGAAGACACGCTCAACTATGGCTGGCACCATGTGGATCTGTTCGTCCACGACCGGCACGGTCGGGAGGTCAACTGGGTGCACTGGGGGGTCCCCAGCGACGGACCGGACGGTGCCGATGCGTCCATCGCCCGGAACGAACCCGACCTTGAACGCACCACCGACTGGCAGCACGCGGTGA
>JAUNUL010000305.1 GCA_030538175.1 Propionibacteriaceae bacterium
CTCTGCGGAGGACCATCGACGGGGAGTCGGGCACAGGTCACCACGGCCGAACAGTCCGCTCAGGCCAGCAGTTCACTGCATGTGCTTGCCACACCCGTATCCTCAAACAGGAACGCTGGGCACGCACGAGAGTCCGGGCAAGCCGAACACAAGGATCAAGGTTATCCCTTAGAGGTGTTTGGGTCAAAAATGGTCCATAGTCAAGACGCCACGGTTGGAGGCGCGGACATTCGCCAGGCAATAGCGAGCACGAGACCGGCGATCAGCGCGGGCACCCCAGCGACCACCAGCGCCAGCCACGGAGCGCCGCCGACGAAGACCGGCACCCACAGGATGGGCGCGAGCGCCGAGCCACCGAACTGACACGCCAGCATCACCGAACTGGCGCCGGCCCGGTTGGTGGGGGCCGACGTGACAGCCAGGCTCTGCGTGGTTGACCGGCCCGCGGTCCCCGCCACGCCACCGATGGCGACGAGCATGACCAGTAGCGCGACACCGACGATCGGGATGAAGCTGGCTGTCAGCGCGATCATCGCGCACGCCAAACCCATCACCACATGCACGACGGCGCCCACTCGCAGGACCCCGAAGCGATCCATCCAGCCGCCGGTGCGTCGCCCAGTGAGCAGCCCGGCGACCCCGAACACCGCCACGACAACACCGGCGAGTCCAGGGGTGAGGTCGAATTGGACACGGGCGTACAGCGCCGTCAACACGAGAATGCCGCTGGTGGTGAGGTACGCGACCCCGGCTACGAACCCAGCCAATGCCAGCTTTCGGTTGGCCAGCGCACGCCACCGTGCACTTGAACCGAGCTGGGCCGGGCGGGCTGCGTCGGGCGGGGGCAGGAAGAACAGGACGCCGGCCACGAGCGCGCACACGGCGGCCGACAGTCCGCCAGCCAACGGCGACGCTGCCATCCCCAACGCCTGGAGCGATCCGAAGACCCCCAGTGACCGATTCAGTCGCTGCGCTGGCACCGCATCCGTGATCGCTCCGACCAGCACCGGTGTGGTGAACGCATTGGAGGCACCCTGGAGGATGCGCGCCAGGAAGAAGAGTTGGAAGTTCGGGGCGACGACAGCGGCGACCGACGCCAAGGCATAGACGAGGTACGCCATCCGCACGGTCCGCCGGCGTCCCATGCGCTCCGCGAGCGTGCCGGACACCAGCATCGTCGCGGCGAAGGGGACGAGATAGGCCGTGAGCGTAGTGCTGGCTACCTCCACGCTGACGTTGAGGTCCCGAGCGAGTTCCGGCAGCATCGTGGTGACCAACGAGCCACCGAATGGACCGAGGAACCCGCCGATGAACAGCGGCCACATCCGGTGGGGAGTGGCCCCAGTGGTCAGAGCTCCTCGCCCTGCTCGATCCGGGTGAACAGAGCCACACGGTCGGCGTGTCGGCCGCCTTCGAATTCGGCACCGAAGAATGCGTCCAGCATCGCCTTGGCCATGTCGACCCCGACGAAACGTTCGCCGACCGCAATCATGTTGGCGTTGTTGTGACGACGCGCCATCGCTGCGGAATAAGGTTCGGTGCAGACCACCGCGCGCACACCGGGAACCTTGTTGGCTGCGATCGACATGCCGATGCCGGAGCCACACACGAGCACCCCGAAGTCAACTTCACCGGCCGCGACCAATCGCCCGGCGCGCTGCGCCCACACCGGGTAGTCCGTCCGCTCGGTGTTGGTCGTCCCGACGTCGATGATGTCGTGACCAAGTTCGGTCAAGTATTCAGCAAGCTCCTGCTTGAGGCCGAACCCGGCGTGGTCGGCTCCCATGGTGATTCTCATGTCGCACCTTTCGTCTCGGCCGTTAGGCTGGGGATGTCCACGACAACTACACCATCAGGATGCAGGCATGCGCCCCTCCCCGTTGCCCCATTCTCCCCCGGTGGACGAGCTCGGACGTCAAGGACGCGTGGTGGTGATCACGGGCGTTATGGCGGCTGGCAAGTCGACCGTCGCCGAGCTGCTCGCCCAACGGCTCCCCCATTCGGTCCATGTCCGCGGTGACAGCTTCCGACGCATGATCGTCAATGGCCAGGTTGCGATGACCCCGGACCCATCCCCCGAGGCACTCGAACAACTCCACCTGCGTTATCGCCTGGCCGCAGGCACCGCTGACACGTACGCCGCTGCCGGCTTCGACGTCGTCGTCCAGGACGTCATCATCGGGGCCGAGCTTGAGCCGTTTGTCGCCCAGATCCGCAGCCAGGATCGGTTCCTGGTTGTCCTGTCCCCCAGCGTGAGCGTGGTGGAGTGGCGCGAACAGCAGCACCGACGCAAGGAGGGGTACGTCCATTTTTCCGCCCAGATCATGGACGCCGCCTTGCGCAAGGAGTCGGCCCGTATCGGCTACTGGTTGGACTCCTCCAGCCAAACGCCCGAGGAAACCGTCGCCGACATCCTCGACAACCTCGATCAGGCACGGGTTTAGTTGCCCCCACGCTCCCCATTGCCTCCGCGCCACGGCTTGACTGCGGCGTGGCTGCGTACGCCCGACCGCACACCCGAACCCGCCCCTTGGCCGGACATACGCGCCTTCCTGGTGGACCGCCTGGGGCCACTTGGGGCCCCAGGAGTGGACCGGATGCTTGCCGCAGGCGAATTCGTGGACGCGGACGGCCGCCCCTGGACGGGTGACGAGGAGTACCAGCCACACACCTTCATCTGGTTCCATCGCGAACTGCGGGCCGAGCCCCCGGTCCCCTTCACCGAGACCATCCTGTATCGCGACGACAGGATCGTGGTCGCCGACAAGCCCCACTTCCTGTCGACCATTCCCCGTGGCCGGCACGTGCTGGAGTCCTTGGTGGTGCGCCTGCGCAACCGCCTCGATCTGCCCGAACTCGGCCCCGCCCACCGGCTCGACCGCCTGACCGCCGGGGTGGTGCTCCTGACGACACAGAAGCGGTGGCGCGGCGCCTATCAGAGCCTGTTCGAGCGCCGCGTCGTGCACAAGACTTATCGCGCGATCGCTCCGTTCGGCCCCGCCCTGGAGTTTCCACTGCATTTGGGGGGCCACATCGCGAAACGGCGCGGTTCACTGCAAGCCGAGTTGATCGCCGATGCGCCGGACAATGCATCAACCTGGCTGGATCTGGTGGAGCGACGTGGCGATTGGGCTGAGTACCGGCTCATTCCGCACACCGGCCGCACCCACCAACTCCGAATACAACTGAACGCGCTAGGTCTGCCCATCGTCGGCGACCCCTTGTACCCCCAAGTCCTCGATATCTCCATCGACGACTTCACCGTTCCATTGCGCCTGCTGGCGGAATCACTGGAGTTCGTTGACCCCATTGATGGCGCCGTCCGCCGGTTCGCCTCCGACCGCCGCCTCGATTGGCCAACGACGGACGCTCCCCGGTCATGATGGTCGGCTGAGTCCCGCAGAGGCAAAGGTGCCGCGGGCCTTGCAACCTGATGCACGCCACGCATCAGGTTGCGAGCGCTCCGCACCCACTCCTATAGGTCAGCACTCAAGAAATGTCAGACCTGTCCGGAAGGCTGTTCTTCATGAGCAGCACCGCGCTTCACGACAGTCCCGGGTCGACAGAGACCTCGAGAACGGCAACCGTCGCTGAACTTGACGTGCCCAACATGATCCGGAGAGTGCGCAGAGCCCAAGATCTCAGCCAGGCCGAGCTGGCTATGCAGTTGGGCG
>JAUNUL010000306.1 GCA_030538175.1 Propionibacteriaceae bacterium
CCGTCCGACAGCTCGGCCAGGTCCCGGTCAGCCAGGCTGGTCGCGCCGACTGCGGCGATCGACTCCTCGACGATGCGGTGGTCCCGGGCCGTCAACCGGCCATCGAACCCCGTGTGCGGGTGCCGCCCGAGCCCGACGAGCTCCCGAGCGGTCAGCCTGCCCGGTGCCACACGCTCGGTGAGAACGATGCTCTGGTGCCGGGCCCGTTCGGCAGCGGACATGCGGGCTAGGTCATGGCCGTCGAGACTGATCGACCCGGCGAGGACCTTCTGCAGACCCGCCACGGTTCGCAAGAGCGTGGACTTTCCGGTGCCGTTGGGTCCGATCAGGGCGGTCAACTCCCCCGGCCTGGCGGTGACATCAATGTCGCGGACGACCTCTTTGGTGCGCCCCCAACCGAGCTGGTATCCCACCGTGAGCGCCTCCAAGCGTAGCCCGGAACGGTCCCCGGGGGTCATGCGGACACCCCCTGGATCGACTTGCTCCGCAACAGGATCGCGACGACGATCGGCGCCCCGATGAGCGACGTGATCACGTTAATCGGGATGACCTGACCGGGCAGCAATGACACGATCGAACACCCCAGCGCCGCGCAGGCGCCGACGAGCGCTGCAGCCGGGAGCAGCGACCGATGATCCGACGTGCCGATCAGCCGCCTCGCCACATGCGGTGCCGCGATCCCGATGAACCCGATCGGCCCACAGAACGCGGTCACCACGCCAGTCAGCAGGGACGCTCCCACCAGCACGACGACCCGCACCCGCCTCACGTTGACGCCCACCGACTCGGCGTACGCCTCCCCCAGCAACAGGGCATTCAGCGGCTTGATCGACAACAACGCCACCACGACCCCGAGAACGGTGAACCCGACCAGGATCACGAGGTCCTGGTTGGTCGTGCCGCCGAAACTGCCGAGGCCCCAGGAGATGTACTGCTGAGCCCGCAGCGGATCCGTCCAGATCAACAACAACGAGACCATGGCCGTGACCGCGCTACCGAGCATGACGCCGATGATGAGCAGGGTCGCGGGCACGCGTACGCCCCGCGACAACACCAACAACACCGCCAACACGGCAGCAGACCCGAGCGCCGCAGCGGACACCGTTCCAAACCGGCCCAACAGGCCCAGCCCGGCGGCAAAGCTGCCGCTGACCGCGACACCCGCGCCGGTGATGAGCAGGGCTACCCCGAGGCTGGCGCCCGACGACACCCCCAGCGAGAACGGGTCAGCGAGCGGGTTGCGGAAGATCGTCTGCATCTGCAGACCGGCCACACCGAGCGCAGCGCCGGCACACAAGGCGGTCGTCATGCGCGGCAGGCGGACCGTGCCGACCAACAGCTCGACCCGCGGATCGTGAGCCTCGAGCCCCACCAGGACACGCAGGGCATCCACCGGATCGAGCGCGACCGACCCACTGACCACCGCCAGCAAGGCAAGCACCAGCGTCGCCGCGGTGAGCCCGACCAGGACGCCGCTCCGGCGGGTGATCGTGGCACGCGCGAACGCCGGGGCGGACGTCACGCCAGCCTCCGCGCTCAGGGGCACACCGGTCATCCGGACACCTGGCGATAGAACTCGAGCTCATGGTCCGGCAGCGCATCCGGATGCAGGATCTTGACCATGTCGGCGAGCACCAGATCCGGCCTGGTCACACCGCGCTCCCAATAGTCGTTGCCACCCTCGGCGGTCATCTTCGCGTTGTTGGACCAGACGTCGCCCTGCTGGAAGGCCTTGAACTCGGCATACCGCGGGTCGCTCTTCCTTACGTCCTCGAGGGACTTCACGTCCTCGGTCATGATCCAGACGTCCGCATCCTTCGCCTTGGCGAGGACATCCTCAAGGCTCAGCATGAGACTGGTGTTCTGATGCACGTCCGCCCAGCCATAGGTGCCGTTCGCGTCGGCGATCAGGTTCGCGACATAGAGATCACCGGCGGGCATCCACCAGTTGCCCTGGTACATCTGTCCCGGCAGCACCGTCACCGGCGCACCCGCCTGCTTGGCCTTGGCCGCCACATTGGAATAGTCGAGCTTGATCTGGTCGAACACCTTCGTCGCCGCCGCCTCCTGGCCGGTCAGCGCGCCCACGAACTTGATCCACTCAGCCCGGCCCAGCGGGTCCTGTTCCAGCCACTCCGAGTTCGCGACGACAGCGATGCCGGCCTGTCGAATCACGGGGTACGCCGGGTCGTCCGTCCCCTCCGTTAGGACTACGTCCGGCTTGGCCGAGATGACGACCTCGCTGTCGGCCATCTGGTTGGAGGCGTACTGGATGACCTGCTTGTCGGCGATCATCTGCCGCACCTGCGGGTTGGTGACATACGTGCCGTCGGTCACGCCCTTGAGCACCGACAGCTCGCCCAGCTCGTCGAGCAACGGCAGATGGGTCGTCGAGCCGGAGAAGAGCGACGTGATCGGCACGCTGACTGCCTGCGCACCCGCGAGGTCACCGGCCAACTCCGGGATCGGAGTGCCGCAGCGATAGAAGACGTACTTCTCCGCCGGTTGACCCGGCGAAGGCTGCGCGACCGTCACGACCTGATAGGAGTCGTGATAAGTGATCGAGAAGTTCTTGGCGTGCTCCACCGTGGACTTGTCCGGGAAATAGTCCCGACCGGCCGCGTAGTCGGTGACGCAACCGTCAGCTGCCGCGCTGCTGGGGCTGGTGGTGGGATCGGCTTGGCCGCTGCAGGCGGTGATGAGCATCAAGGAACCAACGCCGAGGGCGACGGCCGAGTGCTTAATCAGGTGAGGCAAGAAAGATCGCATTGACGATCCTCTCTGGGGGAAATCCGCCCCGTTCGAAAGGGTGCATCAGCGTCAAGATCTGACTTGCCAAGGCGGGCCTGGCTCACAGTGGCGGTTCCGTGCCGGATTCACACCGGCTTCCTGCTCACTGACGCAGAGAATGGCCGAACGCTAACACGCTGCTCTCGCCTGGCCCGCCGCTCGTCAGGCACCGGACCCGACAGTTCAGTCCCAGAAGCAGCACGGTCCTGGTCCCGGTCTGAGTAGGGTGCGGTCGTGATCACCGTGGGCCTCGCCGATGACCAGCAGCTCTTCACCTCCGGTGTCGCCATGGTGGTGGGTTCCCAGTCGGATATGACCGTCGCGTGGCAGGCGGACAACGGGCGCGAGGCCCTGACGCAGAACGCTGCATCGGCTGCTGACGTGATCCTGATGGACGTGCAGATGCCGGTGCTGGACGGCATCTCCGCGACCCGGGAGCTCACAGCCTCTGGATCCCCGACGCGGGTGATCATCCTGACGACGTTCGATACCCAGGAATATGTCATCGACGGCTTGGGCGCGGGCGCGTCCGGTTTTCTGCTCAAGGACACCCCACCGGAGGAGTTGCTCGCGGCCATCCGCACGGTGCACGACGGCGAGGCCGTCATCTCCCCGCGTTCCACCAAGCGGCTGCTCGAACAGGTGCGCCCGGTCCTCGGTGGCGCACCTGATCAACCGCCCACCCTCGACCGGGACACCCGCCGCGTCATCGATGACCTCACCCCCCGCGAGCTGGAGGTCCTCATCGCAATGGCCAAGGGCTGGACCAACACCGAAATCTGCGAGCGGCTCTTCGTCTCCATGCCCACCGTGAAGACCCATGTCTCGCACGTGCTGGCCAAGACCGGCTCCCGTGACCGGGTGCAGGCAGTGCTCTTCGCCT
>JAUNUL010000307.1 GCA_030538175.1 Propionibacteriaceae bacterium
TCAACCCGCTCATCAAGGCGTGGACGAGCGATGAACAGCATGGCGAGGCCAACACCAAGGCTCTGGCCGAGATGGTCAACAAGCGCCTGCCCGAGGCCACGGCGGCCATCGCAGCGATCGCTGAAGTCTTCGACGAACTGCTGCCCGAGAAGGGCGCGGTCGAGTTCGCCAAGAACAACGCCGAAGCCCTGACCAAGCGTTACACCGACTTGGGCATTGCGCTCTGAGTGGTGCCCCCGTCCACGATCCAGGTTCATCACGGACCATCACCACAGGAGCTGAACACATGACCGAAACCAAGCCCCGCAAGCCCCGCTTGGCTGGCATCGATATCCAGGACACCGAGGCCAACCGGGCCGTCGTCGAGGGCATCCTCGAGGACAACCCCGGCGCCACCGTTGACAACATGCCCGGCCTGGTCCGCATCCGCCGCGAGGGCGGCCTGCACATCACCCGCGAGACCGTCGAGAAGCATGTGGGCGGCGAGTGGGAAACCTCCGAGATCCAGCTGTCCATCGTTTCCATGTCGGGCAACCTCGAAATCGAAGAAGATTACATCGATATCGCGTGGAAGCGCTGATCCCCTAACCGCCACACCGCTGTGGCGGCCCTCTCAGCCTGACGGCTGAACTGTTGGAACACATGACTTTTCAGGAGAAAACAAATGGCGAAGAAAGCATCAATGCGGGAGCGCTACGCTTCGATGACGCGTGGACTCGATTGGGAGCCCAGCTATGTTTCCGAGGAGCAGATCTATCCGCACACCCAGTTCGAGGGAATCAAGGTTCACGACTGGGACGCCTGGGAAGATCCCTTCCGCCTGACCGTTGAGGCATATCACAAGTATCAGTCCGAAAAGGACAAGCGCCTCTATGCTGTTATTGACAGCTTTGCGCAGGGCCAGGGCCACCTCCAGGTGTCCGATGCCCGGTATTTCAATGCGATTCGCATGTTCCTCCAGGGCGTGACCCCGCTGGAATATCAGGCTTATCGCAACTTCGGTTATCTGGCCCGACACCTCAATGGTTCCGGTGCCCGGATCGCCTGCCTCTATCAGTCGATCGACGAGCTCCGGCACAACCAGACGCAGACCCACGCGGTGTCGCAGTTCAACAAGTACTACGACCACCTGCAGGATCCGAACGTCATGCATGACCGGCTGTGGTACATGTCGGTGCCCAAGTCGTTCTTCGACGATGCCGTCTCCGCCGGCCCGTTCGAGTTCATGGTCGCGATCTCGTATTCCTTCGAGTATCTGCTGACCAACCTGCTCTTCGTGCCGTTCATGTCCGGCGCCAGCTTCAACGGCGACCTCAGCACCATGAGCTTCGGCTTCTCGGCCCAGTCCGATGAGTCCCGCCACATGACGCTCGGCCTCGAGGTCATCAAGTTCCTGCTCGAGCAGGACGAGGACAACGTGCCGATCATCCAGGAATGGATGGACAAGTGGTTCTGGCGTGGCTACCGCCTGCTCACGATCGTCGCCCTGATGCAGGACTACTTCCTGCCGAAGAAGGCCCTGTCGTGGAAGGAATCCTTCGAACTCTATTTCGAGGAGCAGATGCTGCAGGGCCTGTTCCCCGACCTTGAGTATTACGGCATCACCCCGCCGAAGCACATCGAGCAGGCGCTCGTGGAGAAGGAATACGTCTCCCACCAGGCGCACTGGATCTTCTACAGCTACGCCCACGCCGGTGCGTACACCACGACCGTCCCGTTCGACGATGAGCTCGAGTGGTTCGACGAGCAGTATCCCGACACCTTCCCGCAGTACTACCGCCCGATCTATGAGAAGGCCAAGGCGATGCAGGAAGAGGGCAACCGCTTCTTCAACGGTGGTCTGCCGATGCTGTGCCAGGTCTGCCAGATCCCGATGGGCTTCACCGAGCCGGGCAACCCGGCCGTGCAGTCGCAGCGGGTCAGCCACTACGAGGGTGAGCGCTACAACACCTGCTCGGATGGCTGCAAGTGGATCTTCGACCGGGAGCCGTGGAAGTTCCGTCAGGCTTGGTTGCCTGTGCACCAGATCTATCAGGGCAACTGCGGTGGCGCGACGCTGCCCGAGGTCCTGGAGTGGTACGGCATCGATACCACGCAGAACGGCGAGTACTTCGACA
This sequence comes from Propionibacteriaceae bacterium, assembly GCA_030538175.1. Classification (GTDB taxonomy): domain Bacteria; phylum Actinomycetota; class Actinomycetes; order Propionibacteriales; family Propionibacteriaceae; genus Enemella. The sequence continues at coordinate 2,118 of JAUNUL010000307.1, forward strand.
GCGAGGACGCCAAGAACTGGGCCAAGTGGCACGAGCCCGCATCGGTCTCCTGACCGTCGCGCGACCCGGGGCGTACTACACCACATGGGGTACGCCCCACCCCGGGCCACCCGCCCACCCCGATTACCTCTCACGACGTTGTGACTTTGGAGTGAAATATGACTGAGACAACCGAGATGCGCCAGCCACCGACAGCCTTCGGTGAATACAACGTTCCCTCGCGGGACCACATCTCCCTCTACGGCGATGACCAGCTGCTGAACGTCTGGTGGCGTGGCAACGTCTTCCAGGTCGCCCCGAGCTGCTTCCGTGTCCCCCGCGCGATGAAGTTCAGCGACTTCCTCACCCAGGTGATGGCCCCCTGGGCCTCGAAGGATCCCGACTATGACGCCTCCCGCGTCGGGAACTGGAAGAAGGATGACGAGCCGATCGACCCGAAGGACGACGACACCTTCGAGAGCCTCGGCATCGAGCACAAGGGCCTGATCAGCTTCGAGCTGGTCTGAGTCGCACCCCACCTGAAGTAGTTCCGTTCGCCGGCCGCAGTACGCACCAGCGGAACCGGCCGGCGAGCGTGTTCGCGGGCACCGGCGCCCGAACATGAGAAAGGCATCTGGATGACGTCCTACACCATTCGCATCGAGTCCCTGGACCAGGAAGTCCAGTGTCGCGAAGATCAGAACATCCTCGACGCGTGTCTGCGCAATGGCATCTGGCTCCCGCACGCCTGCGGCCACGGCACCTGCGGAACGTGCAAGTCCGACGTGCTCGACGGCGAGGTCAACCACAACGACGCCTCCGACTTCGCGCTCATGGAATATGAGCGCAATGAAGGCAAGACCCTCCCCTGCGTTGCGACCCCGAAGTCGGACGTCGTGCTCGATGCCGACGTCGAGGCTGAAGAGGGCGTCACCATGTATCCGGTCCGGGACTACCAGGGCACCGTCACCGCGATCGAGGACTGTGCCCGCGACACTCGGCGCTTGATCATCGACCTGGACAACGAGATCCAGTTCAACGCCGGCCAGTACGTCCAGGTCACCCTGCCGAACACCGATGGCGAGTTCCGCAGTTGGTCGATCGCCAGTTGCCCGAGCAAGCCCTCTCAGATCGAGTTGGCCATCCGCAACACTCCTGGCGGCAAGGGCACCGAAGGCTGGATCTTCAAGGACCTGAAGGAGGGCGACCAGATCAACATCGCCGGCCCCTACGGCCGCTTCTTCGTCCGCACCGCCAAGGACAAGCCGATGATCATGATCGGCGGTGGCACCGGCCTGTCCCCCCTGAAGTCGATGGTGGATCACGTTCTCCAGGCCGACACCGGGCAGACGATGTATCTCTATCACGGTGTCCGTGGCGAGGCCGATCTCTATGACGTCGAGTATTTCCGCAATCTCGAAGCCGAACACGAGGACCAGTTCTTCTATCGTCCCTGCCTGTCGGAGGAGGACGGCGTCGAGGGCACCTCGTTCGGCTTGGTCACTGACGTTATCGACGGTGACTTCAAGACCCT